>CANGYC010000034.1 GCA_947457975.1 Comamonadaceae bacterium
CGACCTGCGCCCCGGTGAGGGGGTGCGTCACGAACAGGCCGGTGGGCATGCCCTTCTTCTCTTGCGTGGCCAGTTCGGCTTCGGTGGTGCCACCGGTCTTGCATTCTTCGAGGAAGGCGGCCAGCGCGGGCTGGGTTTGCGCCGCATGCAGCGCCAGCGGATGCTCGGCGGCCACAGCGCAGAAGGTCACGCCCATGATGGTGTCGGCGCGCGTGGTGAAGACGTACATCTTGCCGCCGTCGATCAGGGCGCCGTCAGCGCCTTGGATCGCGTGGGTGAAGGCAAAGCGCACGCCTTCGGATTTGCCGATCCAGTTCTCCTGCATCAGGCGCACCTTGTCGGGCCAGCCGTCCAGCGTGGCCTTTTCGTTGCCCATCTGCACGTGCTCGAGCAGCTCCTGCGCGTAGGCCGTGATGTTCAGGTAGTAGCCGGGGATCTCGCGCTTTTCCACGGGCGCACCCGTGCGCCAGCCTTTGCCGTCAATCACCTGCTCGTTGGCCAGCACGGTCTGGTCGACCGGGTCCCAGTTAACGACCTGGGTTTTGCGGTAGGCGATGCCTTTTTCCAGCATCTTCAAAAACAGCCACTGGTTCCACTTGTAGTAGCTGGGGTCGCAGGTGGCGACCTCGCGCGACCAGTCGATGGCCAGCCCCATCGCCTGCATCTGCTTTTTCATGTAGGCGATGTTCTCGTAGGTCCATTTGGCTGGCGGCACGCCATTCTTGAGCGCGGCGTTCTCGGCCGGCAGGCCGAAGGCGTCCCAGCCCATGGGCATGAGCACGTTGTAGCCCTTCATGCGCAGGTGGCGCGTGAGCATGTCGTTGATGGTGTAGTTGCGCACATGGCCCATGTGCAGCTTGCCGCTGGGATAGGGCAGCATGGAGCAGGCGTAGTACTTGCCCAGTGGCTTGTCGCTTTGCTCGGTGACGCGGTAAGCGTCCTGGGCCTGCCAGTGCGCCTGGGCGGCGCCTTCGATCTTCTTGTGGTCGTAGGTGGTGTCTTGCATGGGCGACTGGCGTGGAGCCATCACGGAAAGCGGGGCCGTGGAAAAGGCGGTCAAGGAAGGCGCGAGGCCAAAGCGGCGATTTTAGGCGGCTGGCCTGATCCGCCTGGCCGGCGGGTGGGCTCGCGGTGGGGGCTAGCGGGCGGGCGGTGTTGGCCTGGCGGGGGATTCGGCTACGAAGCCAATGCGCGACAGGCCCGCCTTCTGCGCCGCGCCCATCACCTCGATGATGCGGCCATAGGACACGGCCTGGTCGGCGCGCAGCTGCACCTCGGCATCGGGCTGGGCCGCGGCGGCTTCGGCCAGACGCTGGGCCAGTTGGGCCTGGTCCACGGCCAGGCCGTTGAGGAAGGCCTGGCCGTCCTTGTCGATGTCCACGCGCAGGGGGCTGGCGGAGGCCGCATCGGCGGGCCCGTCGGCACGGGGCAGCTCCAGCCGCAGCGCACTGGTGAGCAGCGGTGCCGTCAGCATGAAGATGACCAGGAGCACCAGCATCACGTCGACCAGGGGCGTGACATTGATCTCGCTCATGGGTGCCTGGCGCGGGGGGCGCTCGAGCCGGCCAAAGCTCATGGCCGCACCGGCGCCGTGCTCAGGACCAACTCCCGCAGGTCGTGCGCAAAGCCCTCGAGTTCGGCCTCCAGTTGCTGGATGTGTCGGCCCAGGGCGTTGTAGGCCAGCACCGCCGGGATGGCCACGGCCAGGCCGGCGGCGGTCATGATGAGGGCCTCGCCCACGGGGCCGGAAATTTGCTCCAGGCTGATCTGCCCGCCGCCGCCCAGGCCGCTGAGCGCGTGGTAGATGCCCCAGACGGTGCCCAGCAGTCCCACGAAGGGCGCGGTCGAGCCGACGCTGGCCAGCAGGATTTGGCCGTATTGCAGCCGCAGCAGAACCCCGTGGAGGGCGTCGCGCAGCAGGCGGGTCAGTTGCTGGCGGGGATCGCCCTGGCCGGCCAGTGTGGCTGGTGCCTGGCTTGATGCGGCGCGCACCAGGGGCAGCAGCAGCTGGGCCTGGTCGAAGGCCTGCAGGCGTTCTTCGGCCTCCTGAAGGTGGCTGGCTTGCCAGAAGGCCGCCACGCTGCGCCTGAAGCTGCGCTTGGCCTGCCACACGAGGCCGCTTTTCCAGAGGATAACCACCCAGCTGGCTACCGACATCAGCAGCAGCGCCAGAGCGACCAGCCGGCTGATCGCGTCGCCTTCGGCCAGGAGCGGCATCATGGTGGGCTTATAAATTTATTTGAGGGCGAGCACGTCGAACATGTCGTACAGCCCGTTGGCGCGACCGGCCAGGAAACGGGCGGCACGCAGGCTGCCCTGCGCGTAGGTGGCCCGGCTGGAGGACTTGTGGGTGACCTCGATGCGCTCGCCCGTGCCGGCGAACAGCACGGTGTGGTCGCCCACGATGTCACCGCCGCGGATGGTGGAAAAGCCGATGGTGGACGGGTCGCGCTCGCCGGTGTGGCCAAAGCGCTCATAAACAGCGCAGTCCTTGAGGTCGCGGCCGATGGCGCCGGCGATCACCTCGCCCATCTTGAGGGCCGTGCCCGAGGGTGCATCCACCTTGTGGCGGTGGTGGGCTTCGATGATCTCGATGTCATAGCCCGTGGCCAGGGCCTTGGCGGCCATCTCCAGCAGCTTGAGCGTGACATTCACGCCCACGCTCATGTTGGGCGCCATGACGATGGCGATGTCCTTGGCCGCGCGGGTGATGTCGGCCTTCTGTTCTTCGGTGAAGCCGGTGGTGCCGATCACCAGCTTGACGCCCAGTTCGCGGCAGACCGCCAGGTGGTCCATGGTGCCTTCGGGGCGGGTGAAGTCGATCAACACGTCGGCACCGGCGAGGCCCTGGCGCAGGTCGCTGGTGATGGCGATGCCGCAGGACTGGCCCAGGCTGGCGGCGGGATCCTGACCGAGCTGGGGGCTGGCCGGGATGTCGAGCGCACCACTCAGGCGCAGGTCAGTTGAGCCGAGGACGGCCTGCACCAGCATCTGGCCCATGCGGCCGCTGGCACCGGCCACCGCGATCTTCAAGGTCGTACCGGCGGCCAGGTTCACGGGCGGTTTCCTTCAAGGGGGGGATAGGTCGTGTTCGAAGGCGCGGCAGGTGATGCAGCGGGCGCTGCAGGCGGGCCTGCCGGGCGCAGCGATTTGGCTTCGGCGGCCTTGAGCTGCTCGGGGGTGGCTTCCAGCGGCGGGATCTTGCCCAGGTTGCGGCGCGTATCGAGCTGGGCGATGAATTCGGCTTCGGTGGGCATGGCGTCGCCTTCGAAGCGGCTCAGTTCATCGCCTTGGAAGAACACGGCGTAGCGGTACACGCGGGGCTCGCCGCCGCGGCGCTTGAAGCTGAAGACGTAGTCCCAGCGGTCGGCGTGGAACAGGCTGGCGACCAGGGGCGTGCCCAGCAGGTTGCGCACCTGGACACGGCTCATGCCTGCACGCAGCTGCGCCACTTGTTCACTGGAGATGAAGTTGCCTTGCACCACGTCAGGTCGGTACGTGGTGAGCAATGAGCCTGTGCGCGAGACCAGGGTGCTGGAGCCACAGGCACTCAGCAGCGCCAACGAGCCCATGACGGTGAGGGTGAGCAGCACAAGACGGGAGCGTGCGAACATGGGCAAGGGCATGACGATATGATGGTTCATTGTAGCGGCAGGGTCCTGCAGCAAGGCCTTGCACGGCCCCCTGCCCTCCCTTGCCGGCCTTAAGCGCGGCCCTGCCTCCTGAACACCATGAGCAACATCGACGAGCTGAAAAGTACGGGCCTGAAGGCCACCCTGCCGCGCCTGAAAATCCTGGAGATCTTCCAGAAAGGCAAGCAGCGCCACATGACGGCCGAGGATGTGTTTCGCGTGCTGCTGGAGGAGCGCTCGGACATTGGCCTGGCCACCGTCTACAGGGTGCTGACGCAGTTCGAGCAGGCCGGCCTGTTGAACCGCAGCAACTTCGAGTCAGGCAAGGCGGTCTACGAGATCAATGAAGGGCAGCACCACGACCACCTGGTCTGCCTGGACTGCGGTCGCGTCGAGGAGTTCTACGACGCTGAAATCGAGAAGCGCCAACAGGACATGGCCCAGGGCAAGGGCTTTCAGATTGCCGACCATTCGCTGTCCATTTACGCGCATTGCACGCGTTCGGACTGCCAACACCGTCCCGCCTCTGCGCGCCACCCAGCTCACCAGGGCGCCCACCGCCAGGACTGAACCCCGGCTTGTCAGTCGCCGCGTTCCATGGCGCGGCGGTGCCGCTCCACGAACTCTTCATAGGTGTTGATGCCACGCAGCTGCAAGATGGCGTTGCGCACGGCCGCCTCGACCAGCACGGCGATGTTGCGGCCGGCTTCCACCTGGATGATGACTTTGCGCACGGGAATGCCCAGGATGACCTGGGTGAGCGGTTCGTAGGGAATGCGCTCGTAATCGCGCTCCAGCGTCTCGCGGCGCACCAGGTGCACGATGAGTTTGAGCCGCATCTTGCGGCGCACGGCTGTCTCGCCAAAGATGGCCTTGATGTCCAGCAGGCCGATGCCGCGCACCTCCAGCAAGTTTTGCAGCAGCTCCGGGCAGCGGCCCTCGATGGTGGTCTGGTTGATGCGATACAGGTCCACTGCATCATCGGCCACCAGGCCGTGGCCGCGCGAGATCAGCTCCAGGCCCAGCTCGCTCTTGCCCAGGCCCGACTCGCCTGTGATCATGACGCCCAGGCCCAGGATGTCCATGAAGACGCCGTGCATGGAGGTGCGGTCGGCAAAGTGCTTGGAGAGGTAGGCCCGCAGCACGTCGATGACAAAGGCCGCCGATTCGGGCGTGGAGAACATGGGCAGGTTGCCGCGCTCGCACATGGAGATCAGCATGTCCGGTGCCACCTGCCCGTCGGCTACCACCAGCACCGGGGGTTCGAGGGTGATGATGCGGTTGATGCGGCGGCTGCAGTCCTCAAGGCTGCCCTGCGTGAGGTAGGCCACCTCTCGCTCGCCGAGGATCTGCACTCGGTAGGGATGGATGTAGTTCAGGTAGCCGACCAGGTCGGCGCCCGATCGGGCTGCTCGAACGGCCACTTCGTCAAAGCGCCGCTCGGAAGCCCCCAGTCCGGCGATCCATTGCCACTTCAGGGACTGGCGGTGGTCTTCGAAGAGGACGTCGGCGCTGACGACCGTGGGCTTCATGCGCGATTGGCCAGCCGGTTCACAGATTCACGTGGGCCGATTGCCAGGAGGCAATCAGCTGGTGCAGCGCGGCTGCGTCGGCGCTGGTCTTGAGCTGCTCGCGCAAGGCACCGTCGCTCAGGAGCTCAGCGATTTCCGAGAGGATTTCCAGGTGCTTCTGGGTAGCCGCCTCGGGCACCAGCAGGAAGATCAAGAGGCTCACAGCCTGCTCGTCGGGGGCATCGAAGCCGATCGGTGCGCTGAGCTGGAACACGGCCGCCATGGGCGATTTCAGGCCTTTGATGCGCCCGTGCGGAATGGCCACGCCGTGGCCTAGCCCGGTGGAGCCCAGGCGTTCACGGGCGAAGAGGCTGTCCGTGATCAGAGCCCGGTTGAGGCCATGTGCGTTCTCGAACAGCAAGCCCGCCTCTTCGAAAGCACGCTTCTTGCTGGTCGCATCGACGCTGACCAGCACTTGGCTCGGGGGCAGGATCTGGGAGAGACGGTTCATGGCAGTGAAGTGCGCGGATTATGCACGGCACCAGGCCTGCGGCCAGTAGAGCAAACACAAAAAAGCCGCCCGAAGGCGGCTGGCGGTACCGGCAGGCTCACCCACCTTGGGTTCAGCTGTCCAGGGCAGCACCATCGGGCTGTCTACGGTGCGTTGCATGGTGGTGGTCTTGCACCTTGGTCTTGTAGCGGCCGACCTGGCGATCGAGCTTGTCTGCCAGTTCATCCACGGCGGCGTAGAGATCGGCATGGCAACTTTCTGCAAAAAGATCGCGGCCTTTCACGTGGACGTTGCATTCGGCTCGCTGTCTGCGCTCTTTCTCCTTCATGTTGTCCACCGTCAGGATGACCTTGACATCGACCACCTGGTCGAAGTGGCGGGTGATTCGATCGAGCTTGCTGGTCACATAGCCGCGCAAAGCGGGGGTGACCTCCAGGTGATGGCCGCTGATCGTCAGGTTCATGAGAAGCTCCTTTGTCGGGACGGGGACGAAGAAGGCCGTCCAGGGGAGGACAGCCGACGGAACACTCTTAGGCCCATCATGCGCCCGGCCGAACGACTTGGCAAGGGGCTGGCCCGGCAGACCGCCCCCCCCCCTGAACCGGCCTCTGAAGCGGGCCCTGCGGCCAGGTCCCCCCGAGGCCAGTGCCACCTCCTCAGGGGCGGCAGCGGTGCCATAATCCCCCTGCCGAAACAAAGGAGAAATCCATGGAAAGCAGCCCTAGTCGCTAGCTTTCAACTCCGCCACAGCACTGGCTGCGCGGGGTTGGAAGCGAGAACCAATCCCCGCCTGGCGCCACCTTGGTGCGCCCGCCCCATCCGTTCAAGGGAGCCCCTGCCATGCTGAACATCTTTACGCTCGTCAACGGGCGCCTTTTCCAGGAAGAGATCGAATCCCTGGAGGAACTCTCCAAGTTCCAGCCCATCTGGGTCGATCTGGAAGCGCCCACGCCTGAGGAAAAGCGCTGGGTCAAGCAGTACTTCGGCCTGTCCATCCCGGAAGACGCGATGGACGAGGACATCGAGGAGTCCGCGCGCTTTTACGAAGAAGACAACGGCGAGCTGCACATCCGCTCAGACTTTCTGATCGCCGATGCCGACGAGCCGCATACCGTGCGCGTGGCCTTCATCCTCAACATGATGAACGAGGACCTCAAAAGCAAGGGCGTGCTGTTTTCCATCCACGACGAGGACGTGCCCGTGTTCCGCCTGGTGCGCATGCGCGCGCGGCGCGCCGTCGGGCTGATTGATGACGCCAAAGACGTGCTGCTCAAGCTCTTTGATGCCGACGCCGAGTACTCGGCCGACACCATCGAGGGCATTTACGTCGATCTGGAAAAAGTCAGCACCAAGGTGCTCTCGGCCAACGTGACCGACGAGCTCGCTGGCGAGGTGCTCGCTGCCATTGCCCGCCACGAAGACCTCTCAGGCCGTATCCGCCGCAACATGATGGACACGCGGCGTGCCCTGTCTTTCATGATGCGTAGCAAGATGTTGCATGCCGAGCAGTTCGAAGACGCGCGACAGATTCTGCGCGACATCGACTCGCTCGATTCCCACACGGCCTTCCTGTTCGAGAAGATCAACTTCCTGATGGATGCCACCGTCGGTTTCATCAACATCAACCAGAACAAGATCATCAAGATCTTCTCGGTGGCCAGCGTCGCCCTGCTGCCGCCGACTCTGATCGCCAGCCTCTACGGCATGAACTTCCAGTACATGCCGGAGCTGTCGCAGACCTGGGGCTACCCCTTCGCGTTGGCTCTGATGGTGGCCAGTGGCGTGCTGCCCATGTGGTATTTCCGCAGGCGCGGCTGGCTCAAGTAAACCGCTGTCGCCATCCGCTTGGCGGATGGCCGGTTTCCTCAGTCGGCAAACACCAGGCCGGCGCACGCCACCGTCATCCAGCTGTTCAGCAGGCTGGGCCCGGGAGCTGGCTGCACCAGCAGCGGCAGGCCACTGGGTCCCAGCTTGGGGCGCCTGGCATCGATCACCCGGGCCTGGCCGTGTTCCTTTTGCAGCAGCTCGGTCTGAGCCTGAAGGTTGTGCTTACCGGTCAAGGTCAGCACCTCGTCGCCGGCCTCTTGCAAAGTGGGCACCAGCTGGGCGAACAGCTTGTCCGCCCATTTGCTGCGCCAGTTCTCGCGGGCACTGTGGGTGACCCATTTGCTCACGTGGTGGGTCACGCGCGGAGCGCAACCCACCAGGATCCACTGCCGGGGACCCGGCAGGCCCACCATCAGGGGTTGCAGCACCCCCATCGCATGGGCTGCGTCATCCACGTAAACGATCAGCTTGTGCATTGAATACCTCCAGTAGTGGGCTGCCAGGGCCTGTGGCTTCAGTCGGCTGACGGGCCATCGTGGCCGACACGGGCGGCCCGGCGATTCTTCAGCCAGCCAGCCCCCAGTACGCCCAGCACGGCCACCGCGTAGGTGATCCACTGCGCGGCCACCTGAGTCGTCTGTGCTTCGGCGTTTTTGGCGCCGTAGAAGCTGGCCAGCAAGGGCTCGCTGACCACCATCTTGGCGGCCGTGAAGGCCAATACGGCCGCACCCAGGTGGATGATGATGGGGAAGCGCTCGACCAGCTTGAGCACCACCGAACTGCCGAACACCACGATGGGCACGCTCACCAGCAGACCGATGACCACCAGGTCAAAGGAACCCTGGGCTGCACCGGCCACGCCCAGCACGTTGTCCACGCCCATCAGGGCATCGGCGATGACGATGGTCTTCATGGCGCCCCAGAAGGTGCTGGCCACAGGCCCGTCATGCTCCTCGCCCCCTTGATCGGCCAGCAGCTTGTAGGCGATCCAGACCAGACCCAGGCCACCGACGAGCATCAGGCCCGGAACCTTGAGCAGCCAGACCACACCCACGGTCATGACCGTGCGCACGACGATGGCCCCCACCGTGCCCCAGATGATGGCTTTCTTTTGCAGATCGGGCGGTAGATTGCGCGCGGCCAGGGCGATGACGATGGCGTTGTCGCCAGCCAGCACGAGGTCAATCAGGATGATGGCCAAGAGGGCCGAAAACCAGGCGGTCGAAAAAAGTTCCACGGTTGCTCTCCGATTTTGAAATGTTGTCGTGATGAAGCCGCTAAAGCAGCTTCACGGAGCATCGGAATGGGCGGAGCGTGGCTAGATGGGCGCCAATGCTTCGACCAAACCTGAGCAGGTTTTAATCGAAGGTCTGGCTCAACTGCCAGTGTCGCTGGCAGCCCAGCAAGCCGGAAGCGTAAGCTTCGTAATGACGACTTGCTGATCGATCTGGCCGGATGACTGTTGTTGAAATTGTCGGCACAGATTTGGGAGTTACTCCCCTTCGCAGGCCAATATTGAACAACAATTTCGAGAAGCGCGCAAACCAGTCTGAAAATTTCCATGCATGGCCCTCGTGGGCGCCATGCCTCTTGCCTTGGGCGTGGCTGGCCCATAATCCACCTCCTTCTGGTTTTCCCGCCCCCTCGGACACCGTGTCCTCCATCCACATCACCGACATCGAAGCCGCCATCAACCACTGGCGCGAAAAAAAGCCCTCGCCTGATGGCATCACGCTGGCGCCGGAGTTGCGCGCCCTGGCCGAGGTCTATGCGCTCATGGTTTACTACCATGAGGATGAGGCCGACGAGACCAGCTTTCCGCCCAAGGCCATGGCCGCCTGGCGGGCCTGGTACGACACCACGCCTGATACGCCCTGCATTGCCATTTGCTCGACCAGCCAGGGCGACGAGATGTGCAAGGGCTGCGGGCGCACCTTCGAGGAAGTGCAGCTCTGGCCCGAGATGAGCCCGGGCGCCAAGCGCAGCACCTGGCGGCGCATCAGCCTGGAAGCTTCGGCCTGGCGCTTCGGTCGCTATGCAGACCGGGCGGTGGAAAACCGGGGCAGATCCGGGGCGGACCTGACTGATCGCCCAGACCGCGTGGCCTAGACGCGCCGGGCCAGATCGGCCGCCTGGCCCACGTAGCTGGCTGGGGTCATGGCCAAGAGCCGCGCCTTTTCGCTTTCCGGAATCTCCAGGCTGCGGATCAGACCGTGCAGGGCCTCGGCCGTGACCGTCTTGCCGCGCGTGACTTCCTTGAGCTTTTCGTAGGCGCCCTGCACGCCATAACGGCGCATCACGGTTTGTATGGGTTCGGCCAGCACTTCCCAGGCGGCGTCCAGGTCTTCGGCCAGGGCCTCTTGGTTGAGCTCGAGCTTGCCCAGGCCCACGCTCAGTGAACGGTAGGCCAGTACGGTGTAGCCAAAGGCCACGCCGATGTTGCGCAGCACGGTGGAGTCGGTCAGGTCGCGCTGCCAGCGCGAGATGGGCAGCTTCTCTGAGAGGTGCTTGAGCACCGCATTGGCCAGGCCCAGGTTGCCCTCGGCGTTCTCAAAGTCAATCGGGTTGACCTTGTGCGGCATGGTCGAAGAGCCGATCTCGCCGGCTTTGAGGCGCTGCTTGAAGTAGCCCAGGCTCACGTAGCCCCAAATATCGCGAGAGAGATCGATCAGGATGGTGTTGGTGCGCGCCACGGCGTCGAAGAGCTCGGCCATGTAGTCATGCGGTTCAATCTGGATGCTATAGGGCTGAAAGCTCAGGCCCAGGCCGTGCGGCTCCGGCGTCTCAATCACGCGGCGGCTGAAGGCCTCCCAGTCGAACTCGGGCCAGGCCGAGAGGTGCGCGTTGTAGTTGCCCACCGCGCCATTCATCTTGCCCAAGAGCCGAACCCCGGCGATCTTCTCGCGCGCCTGGGCCAGGCGCATGACCACGTTGGCGATTTCCTTGCCCACGGTGGTGGGGCTGGCCGTTTGGCCATGGGTGCGGCTGAGCATGGGCACGGCCGCATGCTGGTGTGCCATCTCGCGCAGCGTCTGGATGACCTTGTCCAGGGTGGGCAGCAGCACCTCAGCGCGGCTGCTTTTGAGCTGCAGCGCATGGCTGGTGTTGTTGATGTCCTCGCTGGTGCAGGCAAAGTGAACAAACTCGGCGGCTGCCAGCAGCTCGGGCCGAGCCTCGAAGCGCGACTTGATCCAGTACTCAACGGCCTTGACGTCGTGGTTGGTGGTCTTCTCGATGGCCTTGATGGCCAGCGCATCGGCCTCGCAGAAATGAGCCACCAGGCCCTGCAGGTACTCGCGGGCATCCGGGCTCAGGGGCTTGAACTCGTCAAAGCCCGCATCGGACAAGGCGATGAACCAGGCCACCTCTACCTGCACCCGTCGGTGCATATAGCCTTGCTCGGACATGAGCGGGCGCAGATCTTCAAGCTTGGCGGCATAACGGCCGTCCAGCGGCGACAGGGCATTCACGGTGGTCAGACTCATGTGTCAATTGTAGGTGGCGAGCTCGGCCCTGAGCCCACAGCGGACCGGGCTTGCCCAGAGCGGCGGCAGGGGGCGAGTCGATAGAATGCAGGCTTCCTTCACGCAATGCCCCGACGTGCGCAACAACATGAAACTCATTGGATCCATCACCAGCCCCTACGTCCGCAAGGTGCGCATCGTGATGGCCGAAAAGAAGCTCGACTACCACCTCATCCTCGAGGATGTCTGGGCCGCGGACACCACCATGGCCGATGCCAACCCCCTTGGCAAGGTGCCCTGCTTGGTCATGGAAGGCGGCGAGGCGGTGTTCGACTCGCGGGTGATCGTGGAGTATCTCGACACCCTCTCCCCGGTGGGCAAGCTGATCCCCGCCAGCGGCCGTGAGCGCGCTGAGGTCAAAACCTGGGAGGCCCTGGCCGACGGCGTGCTCGATTCCCTGGTATTGGCTCGCCTTGAAGCGAGCTGGTCCGGACGCGCCCAGGGTGAGCGCAGCCAGGCCTGGATCGACCGGCAGATGAAGAAGGTGCACGACTGCCTGCGCGCCATGAGCACGGGCCTGTCCGACAAGCCCTTTTGCAGCGGCGTGCATTTCAGCCTGTCGGATGTGGCCGTCGGCTGCGCCCTGGGCTACCTGGATTTCCGCTTTGCCTCGCTCGACTGGCGCGCCCAGTACAGCAACCTGGCCCGCCTGCAAGATAAGCTGATCGCGCGCCAGAGCTTCATCGACACCCACGCCAGTTGAGCCCTTGCAGCCCATGACGACCACGGCCACCGAGCCCCGCCTGACCTCGCTCTCGCACGGCGGCGGCTGTGGCTGCAAGATCGCCCCCGGCGTGCTCTCGCAAATTCTGCAGGGCACGGCCGCTGCCGCGGTGCCCAAGGAGCTGCTGGTGGGCATCGAGACCGCCGATGACGCCGCCGTCTACCAACTCAATGACGAGCAGGCGCTGATCGCCACCACCGACTTCTTCATGCCCATCGTGGACGACCCGGTGGACTTCGGCCGTATTGCGGCCACCAACGCCATCAGTGACGTCTATGCCATGGGCGGCCGCCCCATCCTCGCGCTGGCCCTGGTGGGCATGCCCATCAACGTGCTGTCCACTGCCACCATCGGCCGCATCCTGGAGGGCGGCGCTTCGGTCTGCCAGCAGGCCGGTATCCCGGTGGCCGGCGGCCACACCATCGACTCGGTCGAGGCCATCTACGGCCTGGTGGCGCTGGGCCTGGTGCATCCGGGCCGCATCAAGCGCAACAAGGACGCGCAGCCCGGTGACGTGCTGGTGCTGGGCAAGCCCCTGGGCGTGGGCGTGATGTCGGCTGCCCTCAAGAAGGGCCTGCTCGATGCCGAGGGCTATGCCCGCATGATCGCCAGCACCACCCAGCTCAACACCCCCGGCCCGGACCTCGCGGCCCTGCCCGGCGTGCATGCGCTGACCGACGTCACTGGCTTTGGCCTGGCCGGCCATGCGCTGGAGATGGCGCGCGGTGCCGGTTGTGAGATTGAGATCGACTGGGCCCAGGTGCCGCTGCATGGTGGCGTGCGCGACCTGGCCGCTCAGGGCCATGTCACTGGCGCTTCGGGCCGCAACTGGGCTGGTTATGGCAGCCAGGTGGCCCTGCCGGCCGGCTTTGCCGCCGAAGACCAGGCCCTGCTCACCGATCCGCAGACCAGCGGTGGTCTGCTGGTGGCCTGCGAGCCCGGCACTGTGGAGGCCGTCATGGCGGTGTTCCAGCGCCACGGCTTTGCCAGCGCCGCCGCCGTGGGCCGCGTGCGGGGCGCCAGCAGCACCCCGGGCCTCGTGCTTCGCAGCGCCTGAGCGCGCGCCGCCTCAGCGATTGGCCTGGCGCTTGAGCCAGCGCATCAGGCTGCCCACACCGGGCAATTTTTCATAGAGTTCTTCGGCCGCGTCCCAGTAGTCGCGGTGGAACACCACCTGCCCGGCCTCGTTAAAGCGCACATGCGAGGCACCACGCACGGTTTGCCAGCGGCTGCGGTCAAAGCGCAGGAAGCGGAAGCGGAAATCCCAGGTCAGGAAGCACGCCTGGCCTTGCTCCACGCGGCCGGTGACGATGAAGTGCGGTGTCTCCAGTGCCTCGAACATATGGGTGAAGATGCCCTCGATTGCAGGCACCCCCCGCACTTCATTGAAGGGGTCCTTGAAGTAGGCGTCCGGCGCGTACAGCTCATTCAGGCGCGCCAGATCAGCAGGCTTGAGTTGCTCGAAGAAAGCCACCAACGCATCAACCTGGCTCATGCGCCCTCCTTGACCATGCGCGTGACCAGCGGCAGGTACAGGCTGTAGGGAAGCCACTGCAGCACCTTCATGAAGCGGGTGAAGCGCCGCGGGAAATGAATTTCGAAACGGCCGCGCTCCCAGCCGCGCACGATCTCCAGCGCCGCCTGCTCGGGCGTGATGAGGGCGGGCATGGGGAAGTGGTTCTGAGCGGTCAGGCCGGTCTGCACGAAGCCGGGGTTGATCAGGCTCACGCCCAGCCCCCGCGGATGCAGGTCGGCGTACAGGGTTTCGGCCAGGTTGATGAGCGCCGCCTTCGTCGGGCCATAGGCCAG
>CANGYC010000035.1 GCA_947457975.1 Comamonadaceae bacterium
AACTCTGCGGGCCGCAGGCGCTTGACGTTCCAGGTGTGGAAGTACTCGTGGCTGATCAAGCCCTGCAGCGTGGTGTAGCCCTCAGGCGCCTTGTCCTGACCCTGTAGGGGCAGGTCGCGCCGGGCACAAATGAGGGCGGTGGAGTTGCGGTGCTCCAGACCGCCATAGCCCTCGTGCACCGCATGCAGCATGAACACGTACTGCTTGAATGGTGGCTTCTTGCTGCCGTGCCAGAAGCGGATCTGGGTTTCACAGATCTTTTGTGCATCGCGCAGCAGCCGCTCGCCGTCGAAGCTGGGCGCCGCGCCCGAGACCACGAAGCGGTGGGCCACGCCACCGGCCTTGAAGTGGCCGCTCCACAGCAGGCCCATCGTGACGGGGCAGTCAGCCAGTTCGTCGTAGTCGGCGGCCAGGTACTGGCCGAAGCCACGCTCATCGATGGCCTGGGCCGGCAGGCCCGTGGCCAGCGTCCAGTCTTTCAGGCCCTTGGGCGCAGGCACGTCCAGGCCATGCGGCCGCGACTCGTGGCCCTCGGCGCGCAGGCAGAGGCTCGTGGCGTTGAAAAAACCGCGTTCGTGGTTGAGCAGCGCGGTGCGCACCGAGGGGTCGTGCGCATAAACCTCGTAGCTCAACTCCAGCGGGCGTGCTGGAGTGGACTTGATCTCCCAGCTGCACTTGTCCACCTGCAAGGCGTCCAGCGTCTGCCGGCCCTGGCGTGCCCGCAGCTTCTGCAGCTGCCCGGAATCCACACCGGCAGGCTCACCCGCTGCGTGGCCAGCGGCCGGGCGATGCGCAGCGTCACGCGAAACAGGTGTGCGTGCCGGTCGGCGATCTCGACGCAATAGTGGACGGCTGGGGCGCTGGCCTTGGGCATGGGGTTCAGCGCGCCTCGGCCAGCAGTTTTTCGACCTCGGCCGCCGGCAGCGCGCCAGGGATGCGTTTGCCGTTGGCCAGCACCAGGGTGGGGGTGCCGGTGATGCGGTGCTTGCGGCTGAACTCGACGTTGCGCGCCAGCGCCGAGCTGTCGCACTCGCCCATCACGCGCGGGGCTGGGCGGTCGTGCACCATCAGGTCGGTCCAGGCTCGGACCTTGTCACGCGCGCACCAGACCTGCCGTGACTTTTCGGTCGAGTCCGCGCCCAGGATCGGCAAGAGGAAGAGGTGGATGGTGACGTCGTTGATCTTCTGCAGGTCGCGCTCGAAGCGTTTGCAATAGCCGCAGTTGGGGTCTTCGAAGACCGCGAGCTTGCGCCGACCGTTGCCGCGCACGATGGTGAAGGCGTCTTCCAGGGGCAGGCTATCGAAGGCGATGGCGCTGAGCTTGTCCAGCCGCTCCTCGGTGATGTTCTTGCGGGTGCGCGTGTCGATCAGCTGACCCTGCAGGATGAAGCTGGCATCGGCGTCGGTGTAGATGATGTCCTGGCCGATGCGCACCTCGAAGACGCCGGCCATGGGCGTGCGGCTGACTTCATCAATCTTGGGAATGCCGGGCAGGCGTTCGCTCAGGTTCTTGCGAATGGCCGCTTCCTGCGCGGGCGTTTGCGCCAGGACCTGTGCGGCCAGCAGCAGGCCGGCCAGGGCGGCCGCCAGCCGGCGTGCCATCAGGAGAGAGGTGTTCATGAGGAGGGTCCTTCAGCCCATGGCCTGGCGGGTCAGCCAGGTGGTGATGAATCGGTTGCGCCCCAGGGCATTCATGCCCCAGTTGCGCAGTGCTTGCCAGCGGGCATCGCTGTGTGAAAAAAGGCCTTGCAGGCCGTCGGTGACCAGGCCCATGGCCAGCACATCGGCCTGGCGGGAGCGCTCGTAGCGGCGCAGCAGTTTTTCATCGCCCAGGCCGCGCCAGTATTCGCGCTCGTGCAGCACCCGGGCCAGGGTCTTCACGTCGGCCAGGCCCAGGTTCAGGCCCTGGCCGGCCAGCGGGTGCACGGTGTGGGCCGCGTCGCCGGCCAGCGCCCAGCCCGGGCCCACCCAGCGTTCGGCCCGGCTGAGCGTCAGGGGCCAGCCCATCACCTGGCTGCTCAGGCTCAGGCGCCCGACTTCGGGGCCGGCTGCCGCCTGCAGCGCCTGCACAAACTCTTGAGCTGGCAGGGCTTCAAGCTCTGCGGCGCGGGCGCTGCCCACCGACCACACCAGCGCCAGTTCGCTCCCCTCTGCACCGCCCAGGGGCAGCAGGGCCAGGATGTCGCCCTGCTGAAACCACTGGCGCGCCAGACCGCCATGCCGCTGGCTGCAGATGAGGCGCGCGGCCAGCGCCTTTTGCGCATAGGGCTTGACGGTCCATTGCACGCCGAAGTCCTGCCGGCTGCGGCTGTCCCGGCCTTCGCAGACCACCGTCAAGGCAGCCTGCACGCCTTCGAGCGAGTCCAGGCGCTGCACCTCGGGGGCAAAGCGCAGGGCCTGCGCCAGTTGTTCTTCCAGGGCGGGCACCTCCACCAGCCAGGCCATCTCGGCGGCCCCGTTCTGGGGGTGGAAGTCGATGCGTCCGCCGTCGTCGCCCCAGACCTGCATGCCGGTCACAGGGGTGGCCTGGGGCTGGTCGGGCCACACCCGCAACTGCTCGAGCAGTTCGCGCGAGGCCAGGTTCAGGGCGTAGGCGCGCACGTCCGCATGGCCGGGCGTGCGCTCGGGTGGGTGGTACAGGGCCACGCGCAAGCGCTCGCGGGCCAGCAGCAGCGCCAGGCTGCGGGCAACGATACCGTCGCCGCGGATGCAGACATCAAACCTCTGGGTCATGGTGCATTCTAAAAGCCGGTCACAATGCCGGGCGTCCCGGCGACCCATCTCCTTCTTCGCAACACGGCCAGCCATGAACACCACTTCCTCGGACCGCTCCGCCGACCTGCAGGCGGTCATCACCCAGCTCTGCATCTACCCCGTCAAGTCCTGCGCCCCCCTGGTGGTCGACCAGGCTGTCCTCACCGACCAGGGCTTGGACCTCGACCGCGCCTGGATGTTGGTCGATGCGCAGGGTGAGTTTTGTTCGCAGCGCGAATTTCCCCGCCTGGCCCTGGTCCAGCCGCAGCTTCGCCACGCTGACCTGGTGCTGCGCGCCCCTGGCATGCTGCCCCTGCACCTGGCGCTTGACGGCGTGGAGGGCCCGACCCGTGTGCGCCTGTGGGATGAGGCGCTCGATGCCTGGGACATGGGCCCGCTGGCGGCGCAGTGGTTCACGGATTTCCTGGGTGTCCCGGTGCGCCTGGTGCGTTTTGACCCTGAGGTCGAGCGCGTGTCCAGCCGCAAGTGGACCGGCGGCGAGACGGTGCTCAACCAGTTCAGCGATGGCTTTCCCCTGCTGGTGATCAGCCAGCCTTCGCTCGACGGGCTTAACCAGCGGCTGCAGGCCGCTGGGCTGCCCGCCGTGCCCATGGCGCGATTTCGGCCCAACATCGTGCTGGCCCCGGCCCCTGGCCACACCTGGCAGGCGCACGACGAGGACCGGGTAGAGCTGCTGCGCATCCAGACCGCCGAGGGCCTGGTGCAACTGCGCCCGGCAAAGCCCTGCTCGCGCTGCATGATGGTCGACAACGATCCGCACACGGCCGAGCGCAGCCCCGGGGTGCTGGAGACCTTGCAGGGCTACCGGCAGGATGCCCGCCTGGACGGCGCGGCGAGCTTCGGCATGAACCTCATGACGGTCTCTGGCTTCGCGCAGACGCTGGCCGTGGGCCAGCCGGTGCTGGCCAATCTGAAATTCGGCTGAGCCGAGTCTGCTCAGCCCGCCAGGCCCGCCTTCTGGCGCCGGCGCAGTTGCACCGAGAGGAAGGTGGCCACGCTGGCCAGCACCACCGCACCGCCGGCCATCACCCCACCCGAGCCCACGAGCGAGATCAGGCTGGCCGCCACCACAACGCCCACGGCCTGGCCCAGGAAGAGTCCGGTGGCGAACATGGACACCCCCAGGCCGCGTGCATGCGGCGCCATCTGCGTGGCATTGGCCTGCAGCGTGTTGTGCAGCATGAAGAAGGTGAAGCCACCGATCAGCATCGCCGGTGGCGCCAGTTGCCACCAGGGCGTCAGGCCCACAGTGAGCAGCGACGCGGCCATGCCGTAGCCGCCGAACAAGGCCATGCCATCTTCGCCCAGGCGGTGGATCAGGTGTTTGGCCACCATCATGTAGATCATGCCGCCCAGGCCGAACAGCGCGACGATGGCCCCCGAGGTCGACAGGGCCAGTCCGTGCACTTCATGCAGGTGGGTTGCGATGATGGCCACGATGCCGAAGCCCGCCCCGCCTTGCACCACCGCCACGGCCAGGAAACGACGGGCCCAGGGGTCGCGCAAGATCTCCAGCGTCTGGCCGAGGACGCCCTGGCGCTCGCCTTCCTGGCCTGCGGGTTGGCCCTGCCGCCGGAAATCGGCATACAGCAGGCTGCCCACGCCCAGGAAAAGCGCTGTCATCAGCACGAAGGCCCAGCGCCAGCCGACGGTGTCTACAAACACGCCGCCCATCAGCTGCCCCCCCACGATGCCCAGGGTGGTGCCCAGGCCCACGCGGGCCAGGGTTTCCTGCCGCTGGGCGTAGGGCACCGCATCACCTGTCCAGGCCAGGGACATGGGAATGATGGCCGCCGACGCAATGGCCATGGCGATGCGGGCGGCCACCAGCAGATCCAGGTTATGGGAAAACGCAGCCGCCAGGCTGGCCAAACCGCTGGCCAGGGTGGCATAGGTGAGCACGCGGAATTTGCCGTAGCGGTCGCCCAGCGAGCCGTAGATGAGCTGGGCCAGCCCGTAAGCCACGGCAAACAGCGAGACCACCTGGGCCACGCGCGCCATGCTGGCGCTGAATTCGCGAGACAGCTCGGGCAGCATCGCGTCACACAGACGCTGCGTGGCCATGCTGCAAAAGCAGGTGAAGGACAGCAGCAGCACCGAGCGGCGGGTGTCCGCCGCCAGCACCGGCGGGGCAGGAGAAGTCATCGACGAGCCAGTGGATTCTTAGCCGACTCAGTGTAGCGCCAGCCGTGCTCAGTCGGTCTTGATCTGGCGGCTCTCCATCAGTTTCTTCCAGCGCCCACCCCCAGCGGCTGCGGAGACAAGGCAGCTGACACATCTGTAACAATCTTGAAGCGATGGCCCGACCGGGGTTTGTCCTGGCCGCAACGCCTCTGCCCGGTCGCCATTTCGTGCAGGCTGTCCACTCAGACCTTTCGTGGAAAGAGACCGGGGCGCCTGCGCACCACAGGCTTATACAGGTCAAAACGCGTCTTCTGCGGGGTGGGGTGGTGTGGTGTGGCCTTGTTCCTCGTCAACCCTTTCTTGAATCATGAAAAACCGCCTGTCCCTCGCTGTTGCAGCCCTGCTGTTGGTTCTGGTCGGGGTGGGTGCCTACTGGTACCTCTCGCCCTATGTGGCCCTTCAAAGCATGGCCGCTGCCGCCAAAGCCAAGGACGCGGACAAATTTAATGAGGGCGTGGACTACCCGCGTTTGAGGGACAGCTTGAAGGGCCAGTTGGCCGCCCAGGTGGCCAAGACCGTCGGGGCGCAGTCCTCCAATCCCTTCGGTGCATTTGGTGCCATGCTCGGCATGGCCATGGTCAATCAGATGGTCGATGCCTTCGTTCGGCCCGAGATGGTCATGCAGATGATCAAGGAAGGCCGGATCAAGGCGGACCATCCTGTGGCCACGTCCTCCTCGGCTGCACCGTCCGGTGTTGAAGAGCCCAAATGGGTTCTCGAACGCCAGGGTGTCGATCGGGTGATCGCGATCCCTCAACAGGGCGCTGTGCCCGTGATGGCAGACCGGCTGGGATTTGTGTTCGAGCGTTCAGGCTTTGCGACCTGGCGGCTGACTGAACTGCGCATTAGCTTTGAGGGCAAGTGATCAGCACGCCCGGGCCTGTGCTTGTTTGAAAAGCGGGTGTATTCGGCGTATTCGCACCCGCTAGAGGCGCCTGATCGCAGCACTTGCGCCATGCCGCAGGGATGGGCTGATCAGTACAATCGTTCGCAGCTATTCCAGGGTACATCCAGCCTACCTAAGGCGCTGGCCGAGCGTTGTTCGCAGGCCCGCCATCCCCGTCTCGGATCCTTGCGCCTGGCGCGCCCCCATCGCCTGAGCCTGTGTGCGGGGCTTGGTGGGTAGGCGGGGTCTTGATTTACAAGGAAATTTCCCATGAGTTTGAAATGCGGCATCGTGGGCTTGCCCAACGTCGGCAAGTCCACCCTGTTCAATGCCCTGACCAAGGCCGGCATCGCGGCAGAGAACTACCCCTTTTGCACCATCGAGCCCAACACGGGCGTGGTGGAGGTGCCCGACCCCCGGCTGGGGCAGCTGGCCGAGATCGTGCAGCCCGAGCGCGTGGTGCCTGCCATCGTGGAGTTTGTGGACATTGCCGGCCTGGTGGCTGGCGCCAGCACCGGCGAGGGCCTGGGCAACAAGTTCCTGGCGCACATCCGCGAGACCGATGCCATCGTGAATGTGGTGCGCTGTTTCGAAGATGACAACGTGATCCACGTGGCCAACAAGGTGGACCCGATTGCCGACATCGAGGTCATCCAGACCGAGCTGTGTCTGGCCGATCTTGCCGCTGTGGAAAAAGCCCTGCACCGCGTGAGCAAGACGGCCCGCTCGGGGGACAAGGAGTCGATCAAGCAGGTCGCCATCCTGGAGAAATGCCAGGCGGCCCTGAACGACACGCAGCCGGTGCGCACCATCGATTTCAGCAAGGAAGAGCGCGCGCAGCTGCAGCAGTTTTTCTTGATCACCGCCAAGCCCGCCATGTTTGTGGCCAACGTGTCCGAAGACGGGTTTGAGAACAACCCCTTTCTGGACCGACTCAAGGCTTTTGCGGCCAAGCAGAACGCACCGGTGGTGGCGATTTGCGCCAAGATCGAAGCCGAGCTCTCGGAGATGGATGACGCTGACCGACTGGAGTTCCTCAAGGAGCTGGGCCAGGACGAGCCCGGCCTCAATCGCCTGATCCGCGCCGCGTACACCCTGCTGGGCCTGCAGACCTACTTCACCGCCGGTGTGAAAGAGGTGCGTGCATGGACCATCCATGTGGGCGACACCGGCCCGCAGGCCGCCGGCGTGATTCACACCGACTTTGAAAAGGGCTACATCCGGGCCCAGACCATTGCCTTTGATGACTTCATCACCTTCAAGGGCGAGCAAGGCGCCAAGGACGCGGGCAAGATGCGCGCCGAGGGCAAGGAGTACGTCGTCAAGGACGGCGACGTGATGAATTTCTTGTTCAGCGCCTGATCGGCTGCGCAAGCCTCACCCCCCCAGGAGCGATGCCGACCATGGTGCTTTCTTTGCGTGAAGCTTCCCGGGCCTTCATGCCCTACCCCGATGTGGCTGTGGCCGCCCGGCCCACCGGCCCGCTGGCGGGGCTGAGCCTGGCCGTCAAGGACTTGTTCGACGTGGCGGGCTACCCCACCAGCGCCGGCCAACCGCTCATGCTGGCCCGTTCGGGCCTGAAATCCGCGCATGCGCCGCTGGTGCAGACGCTGCTGGATGCGGGGGCAAGCTTCGTCGGCAAGACCGTCACCGACGAGCTGGCGTTTTCGCTGCAGGGCCAGAACATGCACTTCGGCCAGCCTGTCAATGCCGCCGCTCCCCAGCGCCTGACCGGCGGCTCGTCTTCGGGTTCGGCCTCAGCCGTGGCCCATGGCCTGTGTGACTTTGCGCTGGGCTCTGACACCGGCGGCTCCATCCGTGCACCGGCCAGCCATTGCGGCCTGTACGGCATGCGGCCCACGCATGGCCGCATTTCCCTGGCCGGCGCCCATCCGCTGGCGCCCAGCCTGGACGCAGCAGGCTGGTTCACCCGCGACCTTCCTACGTTCATCCGCGTGGCCGAGGTGCTGCTGGGGCAGGGTGCGCGCAACTCGCGGGTGCGCCTGATCGCGCCCACCGAACTCTGGGGCTTGCTCTCGGCCGAGGTGGCCGAGGCCCTGCAGCCGGCCTGCACCAGACTCGAGCGCGTGGCCGGGCCGATGCTGCGGCAGTCGGTGCTGAACCACTCCGCCGAGGACTTGTCGCTGGCTTTTCGCCAGACCCAGGGCTGGGAAGCCTGGCAGAGCAATGGGGACTTCGTCACCCGCCTGCAGCCCGTGATGGAGCCGGGCGTGTCGCAGCGCCTGAAGTGGTCCAGCACCGTGAGCCGCGCCGACTACGACGCGGCCCAGCAGGTGCGTCATTCGCTGCGCGATCACCTGGCCCGGCTGTTGGGTGATGACGGCGTGTTGGTGATGCCCAGCATGCCCGATGTCGCCCCGCGTGTGGAAGACACCGAGGCCGACCTGGAGGCCTACCGCGCAGCCAGCCTGCGCATGCTGTGTGTTTCCGGGCTCACGGGCTTTCCGCAGTTCAGCCTGCCCTGGGCTCGGCGGCTGGAGTCTCCCCTGGGGGTGTCGCTGCTGGCCTCTGCCGGCCAGGACGAGCTGCTCATGGGCCTGGCCAGGCAGGTCGAGCAGGCGGGCTGAGCTCCGCCCGGACCCTCCCTTGTGGGGGCGCCCGCTCTCGCTCAGGGTGCCGGGAACTGCTGCTTGTACAGGTCGGCGATCTGCTCGCCAGTGCGCACGATGGCGCCCGGCTTGGCCAGGATGTGGTCGAGCAGCTTTTCGAAGTAGCCGATGCGGTGTGGCACGCCCGTGATGTAGGGATGCACACTGATCGCCATCACGCGCGGGATGGTGGCGCCGTCTTGCCATAGCCGCTCGAAATGGTCGACACCGCGCAGCAGCATCTCTTCAGAGCGGTTCTGCTGCAGCAGCATCATGGGGATGTCGTTGATCTCCACCGAGTACGGCACCGAGAGCATGGGTTTGGGCTGGGCCTTGATCCAGGCCGGCTGGTCGTCCATCACCCAGTCGGCCACGTACTCAATGCCGGCCTTGGAGAGGCAGTCCAGGGTCTGGTCGTTTTCCGTCAGTCCCGGACTCTCCCAGCCGACGGGGGCCTTGCCGCTGAAGCGCTTGAGGGTCTCCACCGTCTTGTCGATGGCTTCCTGCTGGTTCTCCAGCTTGTGCATCGGACCCTGGACATAGCCGTGGCCCATCATCTCCCAGTTTTGCGAGAGCGCTGCTTCCACCACGCGTGGGTAGGACTCGCAGACGATGCCATTGGTGGCCATGGTGGGCACCAGGCCGCGCTGCTTGAGGGCATCGAAGATGCGCCAGAAGCCCACGCGCATGCCGTACTCGTGCCAGGCCCAGTTCGGCAGGTCGGGCAGCAGGGGCTGGCCCATGGGAGGGCTGAGCACCGTGCGGGGCATGGCCCGCTCAATGCTCCAGTGTTCGACGTTGACGATCACCCACACCAGCACCCGTGCGTTGTCAGGCACCTTCCACGCCGGGCGGTCCACGATGGCGGAGTAGGGCAGGCGATCACTCAGTAAAGCAGCCATGAGACGGTTTCCTTAATTGCGGTTGGTCGGTGGGGCCTCTGCAGCGCGGTCACCTCAGACGGTGGCCTCGCCCCCTTCGACGATCACGTTCTCCACGATCCCCGCCCCATTGCGTCGGAAGGAGGCCGCTTCCATGTATTCCGGCGATTTGAAGCAGTTGACCCCTGCCTCCAGCGTCGGAAATTCGATCACCACGAAGCGATGGAAGGTCTCAGGACCCTCCATGATTTGATAGCGCCCACCGCGGGCCAGCACCTTGCCTCCATGCTTCTCAAGGATGCCGGGTACCCGGTCGGTGTATTTCTTGTATTGCACGGGGTCGTGGACCACGCAGCGAGAGAGCCAGTAGGCAGCCATGGTGGTGCTCCTGTTCAGGGAATCAGTACGCTCGAGCCGCTGGTTTTGCCCGACTCCAGGTCGGCATGGGCTTTGGCAATGTCTTTGAGGGCGTAGCGTTGGTTGATGCTGACCTTCAGCGCCTTCTTGGCAAACATGTCGAACAGGGCGGCTGCGGAGTGGCGCAGATCATCTGTGGAAGCGGTGTAGGTGACCAAGGTGGGCCGGGTGAAGTAGAGCGAGCCCATCTTCTGCAACGTGCCGGCTGCCACCGGCGGGGGCGCGCCGGTGGTGGTGCCGAAGGAGACAAAGAAGCCGCGCGGGGCCAGGCTGTTGAGCGACTGATCAAAGGAGTTTTTGCCCACCGAGTCGTAGACCACGGGCACACCCGCGCCCTGGGTGATCTCCTTGACGCGGGCCACCACGTCCTCGCTCAGGCGGTCGATGCAGAACTCATAGCCATTGGCCAGCGCAAGCTTGACCTTTTCGGGACCGGCGGCCACGCCGATCATGCGCGCGCCCAGGTGCTTGCCCCACTGGCCGGCCAGCAGGCCCACGCCGCCGGCGGCGGCGTGCATCAGCACAAACTGGCCGGCCTTGACGGGGTAGCAGCGCTGCATCAGGTACTCGACGGTCATGCCCTTGAGCAGCACAGCGGCGATCTCGTCATCTTGCATGTGGGCCGGTGCATGCAGCAGCCGCGCGGCCGGGTAGTTGCGGTGCGTGGCGCAGGCACCCAGCACCGGGCCGCTGGCGTAGCAGACGCGGTCACCGACCTTGAAGTCCTTCACGCCGGGGCCGACGGCCTCGACCATGCCCACGGCCTCGGTGCCCAGGCCGCTGGGCATGGGGGCGGGGTACTGGCCAGAGCGCGTGTAGATGTCCTGGAAATTCAGGCCGATGGCGGTGTGACGGAGCTGCACCTCGCCTTCGCCTGGCGCGCCCAGTTCCATGTTCTCGATGGCCAGGACCTCCGGTCCTCCGGCGTGTTGGATGCGAACGGCTTGAATGGTTTTCATGGTTGGACTCAAGTAGTGATGAATGGGGTGGTCAAAGCGCAGATGCCGCTGGTACCGCACAGGTGCGGCGACCGTATCGGCTGAGCGTATGAGAGGCTTGCACCCTGTGTCCAATGCTGTATTGGCGTGCCGTCATATCAATTTGATATGGAATAAGCCTGGCCCGAGGCCTGTACTGCGGGCCAGGCTGGTGGAGTTCAGGGGCGCTGAAGAAAATCCAGCACCGCCTGGGTGAAGACCTCAGGCTGCTGGATGTTGGCCAGGTGCGCCGCGTCCTCGATCTGCAGCAGGGCAGAGCCCGGCCAGTGCTTGTGGATGGTCTCGGACATGGCCGGTGGCGTGGCCATGTCTTGCGCCCCCACGATCACCAGGCCGGGATGCTTCAGGCCGGCCAGGCCTTGCAGCGTGTCGATGTGGGAGACGGCGGCGCAGCAGCCCGCATAGCCCTCTGCCGGGGTGTTCGAGATCATCTCGCCGATTTCCTTCATCAGCGCCGGGTTCGCCTCGGCAAACGCCGGCGTGAACCAGCGCGAGAGCGTGGGTTGCGCCAGCGCGGCCATGCCCTGGGTACGGGCGATGGTGGCGCGCTCGCCCCACATTTGCGCGGCGTTGGGCGCGGCCTTGCCGGTGCTGTCGGCGATCACCACCTTGTGCAGGCACGCCGGGTGGCGGATGGCCAGGGTCTGGCCGATCATGCCGCCCAGCGACAGGCCCACCCAGTGGGCGCGTTCGGCGCCCACATGGCGCAGCAGTGCCCACGCATCGTCGGCCAGCTGGTCCAGGGTGTAAGGGCCGGGGCTCGCTTCGGTCTGGCCGTGGCCGCGCGTGTCGTAGCGCAGCACCGTGAAGTGCGCCTCCAGGGCGCGTAGCTGCGGCGCCCACATGCCCATGTGGGCCCCCAGCGAATGGGAGAGCATCAGCCAGGGGCCCTGGCCGCTGACCTCGTAGTGCATGGCAATGCCTTGAATCTGTGTCTTCATGCGGGGACTCCTCAGGCGCCGATGGCCGCATTCACGCGCGGCATCACCTCGGTGGCAAACAGCTCCATCGAGCGCTTGGCCAGCTTGGGGTCTTGCCAGTCGTGGCAGGCATAGACCAGCGTGCCGAAATCACCCACCTGCTCGCGGAAGGCCAGGATCTGGTCGACCACGGAATTGACCGTACCGGCCAGCACCAGGCGGTTGGTGACGTACTCGGGCGTGATGTCGCTGTCGGCCATGGTCGGGTCCGACTTGAACAGGTTGGTGCGACCGCCATTGACGAGCTTGCGCACCAGTTGCTTGAAGTAGAAGTGGTAGGGACCGCCGGCCTCGCGGGCGTAGCGTTGCGCGGTGGCCTCGTCGTCGGCCACGAAGATGCTCTTGGCCACCCGCCAGTCGGCCACCTGAGGCTTGGCGCCCACGGCCTCGCGGCCTTCCACATACTTGGGCCAGTGGGTCTTGACCCATTCGGGCATCAGGAAGTTGGCCGAGATGGGGTACCAGCCGCGCTTGGCCATTTCGGCCACGCCTTGCGAGAAGGGCGCCACGGCCGTGCCCACGATGGCCGGATGGGGCTTCTGGTAGGGCTTCATGATGTAGCCCTGGCCGATTTCGGGAATCATGGTCTTTTCGACCGAGATGTTCCAGAACTTGCCCTCAATGTTGTAGGGCGGCTCGGACTCCCAGATCTTGAGCACCGTGTTGATGCACTCGACGAACATGGCATTGCGGTCCTTGCCGAAGTTGCCGAAGACCTCGGCATCCGACATCAGGCCGCCCGGGCTGATGCCCATGATCAGCCGGCCCTTGAGCAGGTGGTCGAGCATGGCCACCTGCGCCGCCACGGCCGCCGGGTGGCTGTTGGGCATGTTGATGGTGCCCGTGCCCAGCATGATTTGCTTGGTCTCGTTGGCCAGGGTGGCCAGGAAGATCAGGCTGGAGGTGACGGTCTCGGCGGCATCGGTGACGTGCTCGCCCACGAAGGCCTCGCTGAATCCCAGCTTGTCGGCCAGGATGATGGCTTCGCGGTCCTCCTGCAGCGTCTCGGTCGGGATGCGTGAGGGGGGATGCAGGGGCATCATGAAGGTGCTGTATTTCATGGGCATGGCGTGCTCGGTAAGGGTAGGGAAGTGAAGGAGAGGAATTCAGGTGGGGCTGGGTTCCAGGCGTGAGCCCTGGGCGTACTGACCGCGGTAATACAGCAGGGTGTCTCGGTCGGTGTGGTGGTGGTAGGCCTCGATTTCGCCCAGGAAGAGGATGTGGTCGCCGACTTCCAGGCGCTGCACGGTCTTGCACTGGAACACCGAGGCGCAGTCCTCGATCACGGGCAGACCCGCTAGGCCAGGCTGGTGGGCCACGCCCTCGAACTTGTTGGGCATGGAGGTGGCAAAACGCTTTGACAGCGGCAGTTGGTCGAGCGCCAGCACATTGATCACGAAGCGGCCGCAGGCGTCAAAGGCCTGCAGGCTCGGCGATGTGTTGAGCAGGCTCCACAGCACGATGGGAGGGTCCAGCGAGACCGAGCTGAAGGAGTTGGCCGTCATGCCTGTCGGTTCGCCCGAGGCGGACAAGGTGCTCACGATGGTCACGCCGGTGCCGAAATTGCCGAGGGCCTTTCGCAAGTCGAGGCGGGTTTCGGGGGATTTGGTGTTCATATGCTCACTTTATTTTGATCAGTTGATCTACAGCAATCCGGGTTTTCCTGGGGTTGGGTGTCGCCGTGGTGCTCAGGTCTTGGTGGACTTGGGGTCGCTTGGCGGCTGCACGATCCGGGGCAGCAGCACGCGGGCGCCGGCGACGAAATGCTCGATCGTCTAGGTGATC
>CANGYC010000036.1 GCA_947457975.1 Comamonadaceae bacterium
ACCAGGGCCGCGTCTTCAGCCCAGCGCTCGGACAGGAGGTCGCGCACGCCGTCCAGCACGGCCTGCACGGTGGTGAAGTCGTCGCCGGCCTCGGTTTTGTCTTTCAGCACATAGGCCTGCGCTTCATCAGCGGGCACGCGCTGCGGCTCGGCAAAGAGCAGGTCGGCCAAGGGCTCAAGGCCGGCCTCACGGGCAATCTGCCCCTTGGTGCGGCGCTTGGGCTTGTAGGGCATGTAGAGGTCTTCCAGGTCCTGCTTGGTGGCGGCGGCCTCAATGGCCGCGCGCAGCTCGGGCGTGAGCTTGCCCTGCTCCTCGATGCTCTTGAGCACCGTGGCCCGGCGGTCTTCAAGCTCGCGCAGGTAGCTCAGCCGGTATTCCAGTTCACGCAGCTGAATGTCGTCCAGGCCCCCGGTGACCTCCTTGCGATAACGGGCGATGAAAGGCACGGTGGCGCCGCCATCAAGCAGCTCGACGGCTGCCTGCACCTGGCGTTCCTGGACTTTGATCTCGGCCGCGATCTGGCGGATGATTTTCTGCATGAATGAGGGAATGAAAGGAAGGCAAAAAAAGGGGGCGCAGCGTCAGCTGCCGCCGAGCTGGCGGCCCAGCATTTCGCGCACCTGGGGCCGATCGGCCAGCGGGTCGGTGGGCTGGCGCGCCTCAAGCACGTCTTCCATGCGCGTGCGCACCGAGGCCAGGGCCTGCGGGTGGCTGTAAATGTAGAACTCGCCGCGGGCCACGGCCTTGAAGGTGTGCTCGGCCAGCTGGGCCGCGCTCACCTTGCCGGACTGCACGGCCTTGTCCAGCATCTGCTGGCCCAGGCGCTGGCTCAGGGTAGCTTGTGCCGGGTCGGCGCCGGGCCGTTGGCCCTGGGCAATGCCCGTGGGCACGAAAAAGGGGCACAGCAGCGAGGCCCCTATTTGCGTGGTCACCAGGCCCAGGTCATGGTGCAGGGTCTCGGTGAGCGAGACCACGGCATGCTTGCTGGCGTTGTACACGCCCATGTTGGGCGGGTTGACCAGGCCCGCCATACTGGCGGTGTTGACAATGTGGCCGCGCCAGGCAGCATCAGCGCGGGCGGCGGCCAGCATGCGCGGCACAAAACAGCGCACCCCGTGGGCCACGCCCATGAGGTTGGCGCCCAGCACCCACTGCCACTCCTCGGCCGTGGCCTCCCAGAGCAGGCCGCTGGTGCCCACACCTGCGTTGTTGAACACCAGATGCGGCGCCCCCCAGGCCTGCGCCACCGACTCGGCCAGGCCCTCCATGGCGGCGCCGTCAGCCACGTTCAGCGTGAAGTCCAAGACCTGCGCACCAGCCTGCCGCAGCTCCTGCGCCGCGCGGGCCAAGGCCTGGCCCTGCACATCCACCAGCACCAGGCGCATGCCGCGACGGGCCGCCGCACGCGCCAGTTCCAGGCCCAGGCCCGAGCCTGCACCCGTGACCACGGCCGTGCCGCCCTCAAAGCGCAGCTGCATGCGCTCAGGCCTTCAAAGCCTTGAGCGCGTAGCCAATGCGCGGGAAATGCACATGCACGAGGCCTGCGCGCGGGTCGGTGCGGCGCAGCACATAGTGCGTGCGGCTGGCCACCAACAGCTCGCCCTCGGTCGGCTCCTGGCCAAAGCTCTCGGCCTGGATGCTCACCGCAGAGCCCAGGGCAATGCCGTGCTCGTCCTGGAAATACTCGCCCTCTATCGGAAGCGGGGTGCAGCGGCGCGCGACCTCGATCGCCTCTTCAGCGCTGAAGGGCTCGGCGCGGCCGTGGCCGATCTCGGCCATGCGGTCCATCCAGTCGAGCACGGCCGGGGTCAGGCGAAGGATGTCAGCAAGGGCCGGGGTCTGCACCCGGGTGAACCACAGCGGGGCGTAGGCTGCGAAGTCGGCGATGCTGGGCGCCTCGCCCAGCAGGAAGTCTCGGCCGTCGAGCATGTCTGAGAGGCGCCGCAAGTAAGACTTGTAGGCCCCTGCGGCATCCAGCGGCCGGGGCCTGGGCAGGTTCTGGGCCATGGCCTTGCGGTCTTCACCAAAGGCCCGGGCCTGCGATGGGTCGATGTTGGCGAACATCTGCGCCAGGCCCGCCGGCTGGGTGCTGTAGGGCAGCGCAGCCCAGAACAGGGTGTTGTCGGCCCACTGCGCCAGGGTGCGCGCCAGCCCTTTGCAGGGCTCGGGGTAAAGCGGCGGCAGGGGCTGGCGATGTTCCAGCACGTCGGCCATGAGTGCGGTGTCGCAGTAAATGTCGGCCCCGATCTGCAGCACCGGGGTCTTGCGAAAGCCGCCGGTGAGTGCCGTCAGATCGGGCTTGGGCATCACCATGGGAATATGCACCGACTTCCAGGCCAGCTTCTTGTGGCCGATCATGAGGCGGACCTTCTCGGCAAAAGGCGAGGCGGGATAGTGGTGCAGGATGAGATCGTGCATGGCAGGCTTTCAGACCAATCGAACCAGTTGCTTGCCGAAGTTTCGGCCCTTGAGCAGGCCCAGAAAGGACTCGGGCGCCGCTGCCAGGCCCTCGGCCACGGTTTCGCGGGGGCTGAAGCGGCCGCTACCCACCAGAGCGCCGAGCTCTTTGAGTGCGGGCGGCCAGTCTTCCATGTGCTCGCTGACGATGAAGCCCTGCACCTTCAGGCGCTGCACCAGAATGAGCGCGGGATAGGCCATGGGCATGGGCCGGCCGTCGTAGCCGGCGATCATGCCGCACACGGCGATGCGGCCAAAGGCATTCATGCGCAGCATCACAGCATCGAGCACCATGCCGCCCACATTCTCAAAATGCCCGTCAATGCCTTCTGGGCAGGCCGTCTTGAGCGCCTGTGAGAGCGACAGCGCATCCGCGTGCGCGCGGTAGTCTATGCAGTCGTCAAAGCCCAGCTCATCCTTGACGTAGGCGCACTTGGCCGCGCCGCCGGCGATGCCCACCACCCGGCAGCCGCGCTCGCGCGCCAGCACTCCAACCGCGCTGCCCACGGCCCCTGAGGCGGCGCTCACCACCACGGTCTGGCCGGCACGCGGCTCGATGATGCGCAGGAGGCCGTGCCAGGCCGTCACGCCCGGCATGCCCACGGCGCCCAGGTAGTGCGACAGCGGTACGCGCGTGGCGTCGACCTTGTGCAAGCCGCCTGCTGGTGCGCCGTCGACCACGCTGTAAAGCTGCCAGCCGCCCATGCCCACCACGAAGTCGCCCACGGCAAAACGCGGCGAGCGGCTCTCCACCACCTGCCCGACGGTGCCGCCGATCATCACCTCGCCGAGCGGCTGCGGCGCGGTGTAGCTCTTGCCCTCGTTCATGCGGCCGCGCATGTAGGGGTCCAGGCTCAGGTAGTGGTGCTGCACCAGCACCTGGCCCTCTTGCAGGGGCGGGGTCTGGCTGGTGACGAGGCTGAAGTTGTCGACCGAGGCTTGGCCCTGCGGCCGGCTGGCAAGCAGGAACTGCTGGTTCTGGGGCATGGTGACTCCGGGGCTGGGTTCAAGCAGCCGGCGCGCCAGTGGCAGGCGCGGGCCGGGCCATGAACTTGAAAGTGCCGGTGGCGTGGGCGCAGAGCTGGCCCTGGGCATCAAAGATACTGGCCTCGGTGAAGGCCATCTTGGTGGTGCGGTGCAGCAGGCGGCCCCGGCCTGTGAGTGGGCTGCCATCGCCGGGCGCACCGCGCATGAAGGAGGTCTTCATCTCGATGGTGACCATGCCCATGTCGGGCTGCACGCTGCGGGCAGCCGAGGCCATGGTCACGTCGAGCAGGGTCATGACGGCGCCGCCGTGGGTGACACCGAAAGAATTGCGGTGCTCTGGCCGGGGCGTGTAAACCAGGGTGGCCTCGCCTCCCTCAAAGTGGGTGATGGCAAAGCCGAGTTCTTCAACGAAGGGGATGTGGGCGCCAAAGCTCATGGGGTGCGTCATTCTTGAAGGCTCATCCGCCGGTCACGACCGACACGCCGCCGTCCACCGCCAGCCACTGGCCGGTGATGTGCTTGCCGGCGTCAGAGGCGTAGAGCACGCACAGGCCCTTGAGGTCTTCATCGTCACCCAAGCGCTTGAGCGGTGCGTGCGAAGCCAGTGTTTCCTCGCCCAGGTTCTTCAAGGTGCCAGCCGTCATCTTGCTGGGGAAAAAGCCCGGGCAGATGGCGTTGACCGTGATGCCGTAGTGGCCCCACTCGCAGGCCAGGGCGCGCGTGAAATTGACGACCGCGCCCTTGGAGGTGTTGTAAGCCAGGGTCTTCATCTCGGGCGGGTTGCCGCCCAGGCCAGCGATGGAGGCCAGGTTGATGATGCGGCCCTGGCGGCGCGGGATCATGCTCAGGCGGCCGACCTGCTGGCTGAGCAGGAAGTAGCCGCGGATGTTGAGGTTCATCACCTTGTCCCAGGCCTCCAGCGGATGGTCTTCGGCGGGTGCGCCCCAGGCCGCACCGGCGTTGTTGACCAGGATGTCAATGTGGCCCAGGCGCTCCAGGCTGGCTTGGACCAAGCGTTCGATGTCCTCGGGATTGGCGCAATCGGCGGCGATGCAGTCCACCACCACGCCGCGCTCGCGCAGGTGGGCGGCGGCCTCTTCCAGGTCGGCGGCCTTGCGCGAGCTGATCACCAGGCGGGCGCCTGCCTCGCCCAGGGCCTCGGCCATCTGCAGGCCCAGGCCGCGGGAGCCACCGGTAACCAAGGCGGTGCGCCCGGTCAGGTCAAAAAGTTGTTGGATGCGTCGGCTCATGGTCTGGCGTTTTTCTGGGGAAAGGAAATTGTCATTCAGTGGATTTCAGGCGGGCGCGCACGAGGATCAGCACGGCCCCAATGAGTGCAATCAGCGCGCCGCCCACGATGAACACCATGCCGGCCTCGGGCCGGTAACGCTGCAGGGACAGGCCGAAGACCAGGGCCATCAGGCCGCCGAAGATCAGCACCCAGATCAGGGTCTGGAGCCGCTTGAGTTTGGTGGGATGGGGCATGTCAGGTAATCACTTCGAAGACGCCAGCAGCGCCCATGCCGCCACCAATGCACATGGTCACGCACACCCGCTTGGCGCCGCGCCTGCGGCCTTCCAGCAGGGCATGGCCGGTCAGGCGCTGGCCGCTCACGCCGTAAGGGTGGCCCAGGGCGATGGCGCCGCCGTTCACGTTGAGCCGCTCGTTCGGAATGCCCAGTCGGTCGCGGCAGTACATGACCTGTACCGCAAAGGCTTCGTTGAGTTCCCAGAGGTCGATGTCCTGCACCGTCAGGCCCAGGCGCTTGAGCACCTTGGGCACGGCATACACCGGGCCGATGCCCATTTCGTCGGGCTCGCAGCCGGCCACCGCAAAACCCAGAAAGCGGCCCAGGGGCTTGAGGCCCTGGCGGCTGGCGAACTCTTCGCTCACCAGCACACAGGCACCCGCACCATCACTGAACTGGCTGGCGTTACCGGCTGAGACCACGCCCCCCGGCAGCGCGGGCTTGATGCCACTCAGGCCTTCGGCCGTGGTGCCTTCGCGGGTGCCCTCGTCGCGGCTGACGGTGACTTGCCGCGTGACCAGGCCCAGGGTCTTGTCGGCGATGCCCGCCGTCACGGTGATGGGGGCAATTTCCTCATCGAAGCGGCCGGACGCCTGCGCCGCACAGGCTTTTTGCTGGCTGGCCGCGCCGTACTCATCCATGGCCTCGCGGCCGATGCCGTAGCGCCGCGCCACCTGCTCGGCCGTCTCCAGCATGCTCCAGTAGATCTCGGGCTTTTTCTTGGCCAGGGCCAGGTCGCGCAGCATGTGCTGATTCAGTTCCTGCTGCACGCAGGAGATCGATTCCAGCCCGCCAGCCACATAAGCATCGCCCTCGCCGGCCATCAGGCGCTGAGCCGCCAGGGCGATGCTCTGCAGGCCCGAGGAGCAAAAGCGGTTCACCGTCATGCCGGACACACCCACGGGGCAGTCGGCCATGAGGGCCACCTGGCGCGCGATGTTGTTGCCCGTGGCGCCCTCGGGCAGGGCGCAGCCCATGACCACGTCCTCGACGTGTCCGGGCGCCACCCCGGCGCGCGCCAGGGCATGCTGAACCGCGTGCCCGCCCAGGGTGGCGCCATGGGTCATATTGAAGGCGCCCTTCCAGCTTTTGGCCAGGGGCGTGCGGGCGGTGGAAACGATCAAGGCTCGGCTCATGCAGAAACTCCAGTGGGGCGGGCTTGCACGTCAGGCCTTGTTGAAGGTCTGGCCTTCGGCGACCAGGCGGGCCAGCAGCGGGGCCGGTTGCCAGAAGCGGGCATCGTCGAGCGGGTTGCGGGCAAAGCGCTTCATGGCCTGCGCCACGTTGAACAGGCCCACGGTGTCGGCGTACATCATGGGGCCACCTCGCCAGACAGGAAAGCCGTAGCCGGTGATGTAGACCATGTCGATGTCGCCTGCGCGCGCCGCGAAGCCCTCCTCCAGGAGGCGGGCACCCTCGTTGATGAGCGAGAACACCAGGCGCTGCACGATCTCCTCGTCGCTCACCCGGCGCGGCGTGATGCCCAGGCCAGCCCGGTGTGTGGCGATCATGGCCTCCACCGCTGAGCTCGACACCGCCTCCCGCTTGCCCGGCAGGTAGTCGTACCAGCCCGCGCCGGTTTTTTGGCCAAAGCGGCCCTGCTCGCACAGCAGGTCGGCTGATTTGCTGTAACGCATGTCCGGCTGCTCGGCGTAGCGGCGCTTGCGAATGGCCCAGCCGATGTCGTTGCCAGCGAGGTCGCTCATGCGGAAAGGTCCCATGGCGAAGCCGAATTTCTCGATCGCCCGATCCACCTGCGCCGGCGTGCAGCCTTCGTCGAGCAGGAAGCCAGCTTGCCGGATGTACTGCTCGACCATGCGGTTGCCGATGAAGCCATCGCACACACCCGAGACCACGGCGGTCTTCTTGATTTTTTTGCCCAGGGCCATCACGGTGGCCAGCACGTCTTTGGCGGTTTGTTCACCGCGCACCACCTCCAGCAGCTTCATGACGTTGGCAGGGCTGAAGAAGTGCATGCCGATCACGTCTTGCGGGCGCTTCGTGAAACGGGCGATCTGATTGAGGTCCAGCGTGGAGGTGTTGGAGGCCAGCATGGAGCCAGGCTTCATCACGCGGTCGAGTTCCTTGAAGACTTTTTCCTTGACGCCCATGTCCTCGAACACCGCTTCAATCACCAGGTCGGCCTGGGCGATGTCGGCATAGCTCAGGGTGGTGCGCAGCAGGGCCATGCGCTCGTCGTATTTCTCTTGCTTGAGCTTGCCCTTCTTCACCTGGGCTTCGTAGTTCTTGCGGATGGTGGCCACGCCCCGATCCAGGGCGTCCTGCTTCATCTCCAGCAGGGTCACGGGCAGGCCCGCGTTGAGGAAGTTCATGGCGATGCCGCCGCCCATGGTGCCGGCACCCACCACCGCCACCGTCTGGATGGGGCGGCGGGGGGTGTCCTCGGGAACATCCGGGATCTTGGAGGCGGCGCGTTCGGCCGCAAACAGGTGGCGCAAGGCCCGGCATTCGGGCGTCCACATCAGGCGCAGGAAGGTCTGGCGTTCTTGTGCCAGGCCCTCATCAAAGGGCAGTCGCGTGGCCCGCTCCACGGAGTCCACGCACTGCAGCGGCGCCGGAAAACGCGGGGCCGTGGCCTTGACCATGTTGCGAGCGAACTGAAAGTAGGCATCGCCCTGCGGGTGCTTGCACGGCAGCAGGCGCACCAGGGGCAGCGGGCGGACATCGGCCACCTCGCGGGCCAGGGCCAGAGCTTCGTCCAGGAGCGTCTCTGAAGAACGGGCCAGGCGGTCAAACAGCTTCTGGCCGGGCAGCTGGGCCAGCAGCTCGCTCTTGACCGGCTCGCCCGAGACGATCATGTTGAGCGCGGCCTCCACACCGAGCACGCGCGGCAGTCGCTGGGTGCCGCCCGCGCCGGGAATCAGGCCCAGCTTGACCTCGGGCAGCGCGATGCTGCAGCCCGGGGCAGCGATGCGGTAGTGGCAGCCCAGGGCCAGCTCCAAGCCACCGCCCATGGCCACGCTGTGCAGGGCCGCGACCACGGGCTTGGACGCGTTTTCGCAGGCCAGGATCACGCTCAGGAGGTTGGGCTCGGCAATCGCCTTGGGGCTGCCGAATTCCTTGATGTCGGCACCGCCGGAGAAGGCCTTGCCGGCACCAGTCAGGACGATGGCACGAACGGCGGGGTCATCTTCTGCGCGCTGCAGGCCCTGGGTGAAGGCCACACGGGTGAGGTAGCCCAGGCCATTGACCGGCGGGTTGTCCAGGGTGATGACGGCCACGTCGCCGTGGACTTGGTACTGCGCTGTCATGCCTTGCGTGTCTCCTGTGGCGGGATGCCGGAGGGCCCGCATGATGCGGCGGGCCACTCAACGAGCACACCCGTGCCGTGCGCGGGCCATTGTAGGTGGGGCGAACTGACGAGCCTGCGGGGCAGGCGGCCTTGTCCGGGCCGACAGCTCAGGCGGGAGTGGAGGTGGCCAGGGCGGCCTGCTGCGCCAGGATGGTGGCGCACAGGTGCGAGGCCAGGCTGCGCAGCAGCGGTTCGGCACGGTCCAGGCGCTGAATGGCCCGATCGATGGGAAAGACCCGTGCGTTGATGTCCTGCAGAGCGGCGTAATGCAGGCTGAAGTCCTGGCCCGTGAGGCCCTCGGCCACGCCGACCACACTGCCCTGCCCCAGTTGCAACAGGTGATCGCCCAGGCGAATTTGCGCCCGACCGTTGACCAGCATGGTCCCCAGGCCCAGGTGCTCCTCCCCCGGGCGGCCCAGGCTCATGCCGGCACGCAGAAGACGCGTGGGCATGAGCTCTGTGCCCTGCAGCTTCAGGCACATGCGCTGGGCTTTGTTCAGGGCTTCATCCGTGGAGGCGTCCTTGTTCTCCAGCAGAGCGCGTTGAAGCTCGGAGCCAGTCAGGCTCTTTTGCCCCATCAGCTCGTACTTGGTCGGCGCCAGGCCTGCGGCCATGCGCGCAGTGATGTCACTGACCATGCGGTACTGCAACACCAGGGACATCATGAGGTGGGGCAACAAGGTGGTGTCGGCGGCCAGTGCCTTGCGCAGGTCGGCTGCACGAACCAGGGCGCATCGGGCCTGGCCCACGGCGGTGAGCGATTCGGTGTGCACCCCTTCTTCAAAGAGGGCATGCTCGCCGAACACCTCGCCCGGCCCTACGATGCGCTCGGCACTGCCATCGCCCTGTTGAGACACGCGCAACTGGCCGTACAGAAGAATGAAGATGTGCTCGCCGCGCTCGCCCAGGCGGTACAGCGGTGCGCCGTCCTCGTAAGTGCGTGCATCACCCAAGGCCTCGGTGGCTGCCATGGCCGGCAACAAGCGAATTTGAGGGGGCGCGGGACGCGCGGCCTGAGCTGCAGCGGCAGGCGCCTGGGGTGAGGCCCGAAAAATCGAAGGCGTGGGCTTGCGCGTGTTCTGCAGCAAGGCATGGGTGCGGGCGTCCAAAGGCTCGGGCGACTCGACCCCGTGCTTTTTGAGTTCTGCCAGGGCACGCGTGAGTTCGACTTCGAGGACGCGGGAGACGCCCGAGGCGACAAAGCCGACGGGCGGTCTTCCTGGTTCATGGAAGAATTTTTCCGCAGCGTCAGTACGGGGTGTGAGAGAAGCCTCGCGGGGATCTTGAAGCATGGAAAGCCGCACTGAGCAAAGGTTTCTGGCAGAGGCAAGCCCGGGACAGGAACCAGGCCCTGAAGGTGCCTGGAGAGGCCTGATTCAGGGTCTCAAAACGTTTGAAAATGTAACAGATGAAGAAGGCAGCAGGTCGATGCTCGGCCTCAAGGTGCTTGCTCCATGACCAACAGGACAGCGAAAAGAGGGCGACAGGAGGTCAGCGGCAGGTTCAGCTGGCAAAGGAGCGCTGCAGCTCCAGAATGCGCGAGGTGGTGTAGCGCACGATGCCGCCGATGCCCGAATTGGCGCGTTCCAGGTCGCGCAGCACCCGGTCCATGGGGATGATCTTGACGGTGACGTCTTCCAGCGCCACCAGCGACCAGGTGAAAGGCGTGCCGGTGATGCCCTCGGCCAGGCCCAGCACGCTGCCGTGGCGCAGGCGGATGGACTTGCCGCCCACGTGCGCCTCCACAGCCCCCTCCACCAGCACAAAGGCTTCGCCATCCGGTGGTTGGGAGGGGCTGCCCAGGGAACGCCCGGCACGGTAAAGGCTGGTCTGCAGGCGGTCGGTGGCCTGCAGCTTGAGGTAAGTCAGCTGCTCGGCGCTCAGGCCGTGCGAATTCGGGTTGGCGTAGGCCTCGTTGAGCTTGCGCTGCATTTGCACGGAGTTGAGGTTTTCGTCGCCCAGGATCTCGTACACCAAGGCTGCGTCCGGCTTGGCCATCTGCCGCGTCAGGAAGTTGGCCATGCTCTGCTGCAGCAGCAGGCCCTCGACCGTAGGCACCAAAAGGCCCGTGTCGGCCTTGAGAATGGCGCGCAAGGGCTCGGTGCGGATCTCGATGCACTTGACCTCGCCGGATGCGCGCACCGAGGCGCCGCGCACACCTCCCTCAAGAATGGCCATCTCGCCGAAGGACGCGCCCTGCCCCAGCGTGGCCAGCACGCGGTTGTCGGCCGGGTCGAACACCTCCACCGAGCCGGCGGTGATGATGGCCAGGTGATTGGCGGCATCGCCCTTGTTGAAGAGCACCTGCCCGTCTTCGTACACCACGGTCTCGCCTGCATTGACCGGGGCCGTGCTGGGCTTGATGGCCTGTGGCCTTGCCACAGGCGCCGGGGCCGGCTCGGCACTGGGCAGGGGTGCGGCAAACATCGAGCGGCGGGGGGCGGCGCGCACGGGCTCGGCCGCGGCGTCGGCGGACTCCTCTGGCGTGCTGTTCACGGGCGGCTCAATGCCATTGGCCCGCAGCAGCTCATGGGCCTCGGCCAGTTCCAGCTCAAGCCGCTTGGCCACCTCTGACAGCACGAAGCCCGTGGGCTTGGCGTTGGGCGCAAAGAGGAATCGCTCGGCCGCATCCACCCGCGGGGTGCGCGAGTTCGGGTCGCGCGGCGGCGGCTTGCGCGAAGATGGAGAGGAAGGCAGCGAGCTCACGGCGTTGGTCGAAAGGGGGAGCGATACAGACCGTGCCCTCAGGCACTGGCAGCCGCCTCGAGGCTGGCGAGCTGGTCGGCGCGGATGGCCGGGATGCCCAGGCGCCGGCTCGCCGGACTGGAAAAAAGGGCCCCAAAGCGCAGAAAGCCCATCCGGCCAGCCTGTGTGAGCACCTGCCGGGCACGCTGCTCGTCCACCGGCAGCCATTCGCGCGCCAATTGACGCGTGAGCTCCAGGCCAGGGTCAGGCAGGCTGCTGGCCAGGATGTCGGCCTCCTGCACCAGCACGGCCAGGCAATCCGGGTCGGTGATGGAAAAGGGCCGAGAGGCAATGCGCTGGTGCGAGGCCGACACCTTGGTTGGGTCGGTCAGAAGGATGAACTCACGCACCAGGGCACGGTCGGCTGCGGCCACGCCGTGGCGCGCCATGAGCGGGGCCAGGGCGTCGGCCGAACGCAACTCCAGCTGGCTGGGGCTCTGGTTGATGGTGCCGTCGTGCAGGTAATCGTGGCCCAGCATGGCCAGCATGGCCACCCATTCGGCGTGGCTGGGCCGCGTGTTCGAGGGTTCATCCTCGCGGCTGAGCAGCAAGAGAGTGGTGAGGGCTACCAGCGCATCGGCCATATGCAGGCGGTTGTGGTAGGCCGGCTCCTGCCCCAACGCATGGCGGCTGCGGCCGTCGTGCTCGATGAGCTGCGCCAGTTCCTGCATGCAGGCGTGGATGGACCGGTCCTCGGCCGCGAGGGCTCGCCGCGAAGCATGGCCCAGGCGGCCCAGGCAGCGCTCCATCACCAGGGCCAGACCGGGCCAGGCCTGGGGCCAGGGTTGCCTCAGGTTGCGGAAGGTGGTCTGAAGGTCGTCGAAGGTCATGCGTCGAAGAAGAAAGAGGCCTGGCCGCGGGGCAAGACACTCTGATCAACTTATCTTACGCTGTGTCAAATTTAGAAACAATTTGACAGGCCTGGATTCCTCAGGTGCCGGGCAGTTTGTAGCCCTTGAGCGTCTCGCGCAAGCGCGTCTTGAGCATCTTGCCGGTGGCTCCCAGGGGGATGGCCTCGACGAAGACCACGTCGTCCGGGATTTGCCACTTGGCCAGCTTGCCCTCATAGAAGGCCAACAAATCCTCGCGGCTGAGTTCGGCCCCCGGCTTCTTGACCACCACCACGATGGGCCGCTCGTCCCACTTGGGGTGCGGCATACCCACGCAGGCGGCCATGGCCACGGCCGGGTGGGCCACGGCCAGGTTCTCCACGTCGATGGAGCTGATCCACTCGCCGCCCGACTTGATGACGTCCTTGCTGCGGTCGGTGATCTGCATGAAGCCGTCAGCATCGATGGTGGCCACATCGCCCGTGGGGAACCAGCCGTCCTGCAGTGGATCGCCGCCCTCCCCTTTGAAATACTCACGCACCACCCAGGGCCCGCGCACCAGCAGGTTGCCGAAGGTGCGCCCATCCCAGGGCAGTTCCTGGCCGGCGTCGTCCACGATCTTCATGTCCACGCCAAAGATGGCGCGGCCCTGCTTGAGGCGGATGCCCATGCGCTCGTCGTCGCCCAGCACCTGGTGCTTGTTCTTGAGCGTGCAGACCGTGCCCAGGGGGCTCATTTCGGTCATGCCCCAGGCGTGCAGAACCTCCACGCCGTAGTCTTCGCGGAAGGCCGTGATCATGGCCGGCGGGCAGGCCGAGCCGCCGATGACGGTGCGCTGGAGCGAGGAAAAACGCAGGCCCTGCGGCTTCATGTGACTGAGCAGCATCTGCCAGACGGTGGGCACTCCGGCGGCGTAGGTGACCTTCTCGGACTCGAGCAGTTCGTAGACGGACTTGCCGTCGAGCCCGGGGCCGGGCAGCACCAGCTTGGCACCTGTCAGCGCCGTGGCATAGGGAATGCCCCAGGCGTTGACATGGAACATGGGCACCACCGGCAACACCGAATCGCGCGCCGACAGGCCCATGACGTCGGGCAAGGCCGAGGCATAGGCGTGCAGCAGCGTGGAGCGGTGGCTGTAGAGGGCGGCCTTGGGATGGCCGGTGGTGCCGGAGGTGTAGCACATGCTCGAGGCGCTGTTTTCATCAAAACTGGGCCAGCTGTAAAGATGGCTTTGCCCACCCACCCAGGCCTCGTAGCTCTGGAGATTGGGGATGCCGCTGTCCTGGGGCAGCCGGTCGGCATCGCACAGCGCAATGAAATGCCGGATGGTGCGGCAATGGGCATGGATGGACTGCACGATGGGCAGAAAGCTCAGGTCGAAGCACAGCACCTGGTCTTCGGCGTGGTTGGCGATCCAGGCAATCTGCTCGGGGTGCAGGCGCGGGTTGATGGTGTGCAGCACCCGGCCCGAGCCGCTCACACCGTAGTACAGCTCG
>CANGYC010000037.1 GCA_947457975.1 Comamonadaceae bacterium
CGAAGCGGACACCGACAAGTAGCCTGCCCCACCGCCCAGGCCACGCCGGCAGCTGCGTCGGTGCATCCACACCCCAGCCGGAGTCAGACGTGAGCCACAGCGCCCCTTCCCACTCGAGCGAGGCTCTGCCCTTCGACCTGGCGGCACTGTCTCGCCACCTCAGCGCGCACCTGCCCGGCTTTGAGGGGCCGCTTAACGTGCACAAGTTTTCGGGTGGCCAGTCCAACCCCACCTACCGGCTCAACACGCCCGGGCAGGACTATGTGATGCGCACCAAGCCCGGGCCGGTGGCCCAGCTGCTGCCCTCGGCGCATGCCATCGAGCGCGAGTTCCGCGTCATGCAGGCGCTGGCCGCCACCGAGGTGCCCGTGCCCCGCATGCTGCTGCTGTGCGAGGACGAATCGGTCATCGGCCGGGCCTTCTACCTCATGGCCTTCGTGGAGGGCCGCGTGTTCTGGGACCAGTCCCTGCCCGGCATGGCCGCCGGCGAGCGCACGGCGATCTATGACGAGATGAACCGGGTCATCGCCGCCCTGCACCGCGTCGATGCCCAGGCGCTGGGCCTGGCCGACTATGGCCGGCCCGGCAATTACTTCGAGCGCCAGATCGGCCGCTGGAGCAAGCAGTACCTGGCCTCCATCACCGAGCCCATCCCGGCCATGGACGCGCTGATCGCCTGGCTGCCACAGCACATGCCAGCGGCCTCGCGCGAGGAGGGCCGCACGGGCATCGTGCATGGCGACTTCCGGCTCGACAACCTGCTGTTCCACCCCAGCGAGCCCCGCGTGCTGGCCGTGCTCGACTGGGAGCTCTCTACCCTGGGCCACCCGATGGCGGACATGGCCTACCACTGCATGTCCTGGCACATCCCGCCCGGCACCTTCCGCGGCATTGGCGGGCTGGACCTCGCCGCGCTGGGCATCCCGCTGGAGGCCGACTACCTCGCACGCTACTGCGAGCGCACCGGCCTGCCCCGGCCCAGCACCTCAGACTGGAACTTCTACCTCGCCTACAACCTCTTCCGCATGGCCGCCATCCTGCAGGGCATTGCCAAGCGGGCCGAGCTGGGCATCGCCTCCAGCGCCCAGGCGCAGGCCTCGGCCGCTGGCGCACGGCCCCTGGCCGAGCTGGCCTGGCAGTTTGCCCAGCGCACCTGAACCCGATCCGTCCTCACCGCCTACTTCACGGAAGCACCCTATGCACTTCGACTACAGCCCCAAGGTCCAGGAACTGCAGGCCCGCCTGCTGGCCTTCATGGACCGCCACATCTACCCGAACGAGGCGCGCTTTCACGAGGAAATCGCCGCCAACCGGGCGCGCGGCCAGGCCTGGACGCCGCTCGAGCTGATCGAGGAGCTCAAGCCGCTGGCCCGCCAGGCCGGGCTCTGGAACCTGTTTCTGCCGCACTCGCCCCGCGCCCCCGAGGGCCTGTCGAACCTGGAATACGCACCACTGTGCGAAATCATGGGCCGCGTGCACTGGGCACCCGAGGTGTTCAACTGCAATGCCCCGGACACCGGCAACATGGAAACGCTGGAGCGCTACGGCAGCGAGGAACACAAGCGCCAGTGGCTCGACCCTCTGCTGCGCGGCGAGATCCGTTCGGCCTTCCTCATGACCGAGCCGGCCGTGGCTTCCTCGGACGCCACCAACATCCAGTGCGAGATCCGCCGCGAAGGCGAGCACTACGTGATCAACGGGCGCAAGTGGTGGTCCTCCGGCGTGGGCGATCCGCGCTGCGCCATCTTCATCGTCATGGGCAAGACCGATGCGGACGCGCCCCGCCACTCGCAGCAGTCCATGGTGCTGGTGCCCGCTGCCACGCCGGGCGTGACCATCCTGCGCCACCTGCCCATCTTCGGCTACGACGACGCCCCGCACGGCCACATGGAGGTGCTGCTGGAGAACGTGCGTGTGCCGGCCTCGAACATTCTGCTCGGCGAAGGCCGCGGCTTCGAAATCGCGCAGGGCCGCCTGGGGCCCGGGCGCATTCACCACTGCATGCGCAGCATCGGCATCGCCGAGCGCGCGCTGGAGCTGATGTGCAAGCGCCTGAATGAGCGCATCGCCTTTGGCAAGCCCGTGTCGGCGCAATCGGTCTGGCATGAGCGCATTGCCGAGTCGCGCTGCATGATCGAGCAGGCGCGCCTGCTCACGCTCAAGGCCGCCTACATGATGGACACCGTGGGCAACAAGGTGGCTAAGGCCGAGATCGCCATGATCAAGGTGGTGGCGCCCAACATGGCGGCCAAGGTGATCGACTGGGCCATCCAGGCCCACGGCGGCGCAGGCATGTCCGACGACTTCCCGCTGGCCTATGCCTACGTCTGGCAGCGTGCCCTGCGCTTTGCCGACGGCCCCGACGAAGTGCACCGCGCCTCGCTGGCCAAGCTCGAACTGGCCCGCCACCTGCCCCGGCCGGGCGAGGCGGCCGCGCCCCTCACGCGCAGCGCCTGAGCCGCCTACACTTTCGAACTTCTTCCCCACCCACTCCCACACACTCCACCATGCTCAAGCTCTACTCGTGGGCCACGCCCAACGGTCACAAAATTCACATCATGCTCGAGGAATGCGGTCTGCGCGAAGGCCGCGACTGGCAAGCCATCCCGATCAACATCGGCCAGGGCGACCAGTTCACCCCCGAGTTCCTGGCCATCAGCCCGAACAACAAGATTCCCGCCCTGGTCGACCCGAACGGCCCAGACGGCAAGCCCATCTCCATCTTCGAGTCCGGCGCCATCATGCTCTACCTGGCCAGCAAGTACGGCAAGTTCCTGCCCAAGAGCGACCGCCAGAAATTCCAGACCCTGGAATGGCTGATGTTCCAGATGGGCGGCGTCGGCCCCATGCTCGGCCAGAACCATCACTTCCGGCTCTATGCGCCCGAGAAAATCGAGTACGCAGTGAACCGCTACACCAACGAGGCCAAGCGCATTTACGGCGTCATCGACAAGCGCTTGTCGACGAGCAAGTTCATTGCCTGTGGCCAGTACACCATCGCCGACATGGCCATCTTCCCGTGGCTGCGCAACTGGAAGAACCAGGGCGTCGAGCTGGACGATTACCCGCACCTCAAGGCCTGGTTCGAACAGATCGCGGCCCGCCCGGCCGTCAAGCGCGGTGTGGAGATGCTCACCCACCTTCGCAAGCCTGTCACCGATGACAAGGCCCGCGAGATGATGTTCGGCAGCACCCAGTACGCCCGCCGCTGAAGGCAAGGCTGCACCGCTGACAAGGGCCCTGCGGGGCCCTTGTCATTTACTTTGCGGGCTTGTCAGCCTGGGCCGCCATGCCCATGCGCAGCTGGCCCAGCAGCTCATGCAACTGGGCCAGGTCGCGGGCGCCCATGCCGCTGAAGAGCTCGATCAGCCAGCGTTCGTGTTCGCCGGCCATGTCATGAAAACGCGCCTGGCCCTGCGCGGTCATGCGCACCACCATGGCCCGCTTGTCCTCGGGGTCGGGCAGGCGCTCCACCCAGCCTTCAGCCACCAGCTGGTCGGTCAGGCCCGTGATGTTGCCGCCCGAGACCATGAGATGGCTGGAGAGCGACTTCATGCGCAAGCCTTCAGGGTGCCGGTCGAGTTGGGCCAGGTAGTCAAATCGCGGCAGCGTGGTGGCGAACTGCGTGCGCAGCTGCGTGCGGATGTGCTGCTCAATCTGCGTGCTGCAGGCCAGAAGGCGCAGCCACAGGCGCACCGCCCGGTGGTCGCGGCTGGACACGCCCGCCTCCCGGCCCGGCTCATGGGTGCGGGCAGGCGTCTCGGCGTGTCGGGGGGGCGTGGTCATGCAGGAAGGGGCTCGCAAGGGGCGCATTGTAGGAAGGGCCTGAGATGCTTCAGGCATAAAGCAGTTTCACCGATGTGGCAGCGCGCAGCGCCACAGGCTGCGCCCTCGGAAATCCTCTTGACCTTTTGGAATCGAACAGAGATCATTGTTCTAGTTGTTTCTTGAGGGAAACCTTGTTTCTTTAGAGAAACAAATTGGCCGGGTAGCCCGCATGCGCCGCCCGCCCCTGAACCACGACGACACAAGGACCCATCGCATGACCTCCAGGCCAGGCCACGCCGCCCCCAAGCACCGCTGGGTGCCGCAACAGGAGCCCACCGCATGAGCGTGCTCGGCATCGACGAAGTCACCTTCGGCGCCAGCGACCTGCCCACCTGCCGCCGCTTCTTCCTGGACTGGGGCCTGCGCCTGGCCGAGGAAACTGAGCACACCCTGGTCTTCGAGACACTCAATGGCTGCCGCGTCATCGTGGCCCACTCCGACACGCCGGGCCTGCCTGCAGGCATGGAGCCCGATCCAACACTGCGCGAAGTGGTCTGGGGCGTGGCCACCGAGGCTGACCTGGCAGGCTACGCCCAGGCCTTGAAGTCGCAGCCGGGCTTCATGGCAAAGGACGGGCGCATCGGCTGCACCGACCCCAACGGCCTGGCCGTGCGCCTACAGCTCACGCGCAAGCGCGCGCTGGACCTGGACTGCGCCGCCACCAACACCTGGAGCCACCGGCCGCGCGTCAACCAGGCCGGACCCGCCTACGAGCGCGCCCAGCCCATCGAGGTGGGCCATGTGGTGCTGTTCACCACCGATGTGCAGGCCACCTCCGCCTTCTACCAGCAGGCCCTGGGTTTTGTGCTCTCGGACCAGTACCCCGGCCGCGGCCACTTCCTGCGCTGCTCGGCCCAAGGCGGCCACCACGACCTCTTCCTGCTGCAGCCGCCCGAGGCGCGCCGCGGCCTGAACCATGTGGCCTTTGCCGTGCGCGACGTGCACGAGGTCTTCGGCGGCGGCATGCACATGTCACGCCAGGGCTGGGCCACCGAACTGGGCCCGGGCCGCCATCCCATCTCCTCGGCCATCTTCTGGTACATCGTGAACCCGGCCGGCGCGCTGGTGGAGTACTACACCGACGAGGACGAGCTCACCGAAGACTGGCAGCCGCGCGAATTCACGCCCGGCCCCACGGTCTTTGCCGAGTGGGCGATCAAGGGTGGCATCGACGGCCACAGCCGACGCCAGGTCAATGCCGAGGCCCCCAGCGGCCGCTTCATGACCGACAAGCCCAAACCCTGACGCCCAGGAGAAGCCCCATGACCGCGCTCTACAACGAAACACATCAGAACCGCAGCGCCGAACCCACGGCCTATGAAAGTCTGCTGGGCGACGCCATTGAGCGCGCCTTCGCGCAAGGCATCCACGACCTGCCAGGCCTCGTGGCCTACCTCAACGCCGGCGGCCCCAGCGGCCCCAACGGCCAGGCCTGGACGCCCGAGAACTACCAGCAGGAAATGGCCCGCCTGGCCGCCTGAGACCCCTGAGGATGAGTGCCATGAAACATGCCGTGATCCAGATGCAGGCCGACCCGGTGGACGCCGCCCTGCAAGTCGGGCTCAAGGACCTGTGGTTCCCTGTCTGCCCCTCCCGCTTCGTCAAGGACAGCCCCGTGTCCCTGCGCCGCCTGGGCTACAAGATCGTGCTCTGGCGCGACGCCGCGGGCCAGGTGCACGCCCTGGAAGACCGCTGCCCCCACCGGGGCGCGCCCTTGTCGCTGGGCGTCAACCTGGGCGACCGCATCGCCTGTGCCTACCATGGCGTGCAGGTGCGCTGCGACGGCACCGTCACCAAGGTGCCGGGCAGCCCCGGCTGCAAGCTCGAGGGCTCGCGCCCCACGCGCAGCTTCCACACGGCCGAGGCGAACGGCGCCATCTTTCTCTACAACGCCAGCCAACCGGCGCTGGACCAGGCCCCGCCCCTGGTGCTGCCCGAGGAACTGACCTCGCCCGAGTGGTCCTCCTTCCTCTGCTACACGGAATGGGGCTGCGATTACCGCTACGTGATCGACAACGTCATGGACCCCATGCACGGCGCCTACCTGCACAAGCAGTCGCACACCATGAGCGAAGGCGACATGAGCGCCGAGTTCCAGATCCGCCAGCTGCCCCAGGGCTTCATCTTCGAGAAGAAGGGCCAGCGCGATGTGAACTTCGACTGGACCGAGTGGATGGACACCGGCATCCACACCATGCGCCTGGAGATCCCCTACCCCAAGACGGGTGGGCCCGGTGGCAACTTCACCATCATCGGCAGCTACGTGCCCATCCAGGAGCGGGTGGCCGGCGTGTTCTTCTGGCGCTGCCGCAAGGTCAGCGGCTGGCAGCGCGACACCTGGCGCTTTCTCTACAAAAACCGGCTGGAGCAGCGCCACTGGAACGTGCTAGAGCAAGACCGTGTGGCCGTGGAAAACATGGAGCCCGACGCCAACCAGCACGAGCACCTGTACGCGCACGACATGGGCGTGGTGCGCCTGCGCCGGCAGATGCGCCAGCTGGCTGAAAAGCAACTGCAGCGCGACACCGCGCAGACCTGAGGAGCGAAGGCTGCAGCCGCAGCGCTGCAGCCGGCCTGGGTCTTGGCGCTGCGCGCTGGCTCAGGCCGAGGCCGAAGGATAAGGGGAGGTGTCCGTGGCTTCGAGCATGGCCCGGGCCAGGCGCTCCATCAGCTCGCCCCGCACAGCGCGCGCCGAGGGCTCGTTCCAGAGGTTGTGCAACTCCAGCGGATCGGCCTGCAGGTCATAGAGCTCTCCCCAGTCCTGGCCATCGTAGAAGGTCAGGCGATGGCGGTGGTCGCGCAAGGTGCGCATGCGCACGCGGCGGTCCATGCCGAAATCGGCACGCTGGCTCTCTTCTTCCATCAACAAGGCCTCACGCACGGCCGGCTGGCCGTCCATCACGGGCAGCAGGGACCGCCCGTGCATGCCGTTGGGCGCCTGCAGGCCGGCGCGCGCGAGTACGGTGGCGGCAATGTCGGTGGTCTGCGCCAGGGCCTGAATCACCTGGGCCTGCGGCCGGGCCGGGTCGCGCCAGATGAAGGGCACACGCGTGAGCGCGCTGTAGTGCAGGCCGCCCTTGAACATCAGGCCGCGCTCGCCCAGGAGCTCGCCGTGGTCGGCGGTGAACAAGACCACCGTGTCCCGGTCCAGCCCCAGGGCTCGCAGCTCGGCCATCACGCGGCCCACGCCGTCGTCGATGCAGGCCAGGCTTCCGTGGTTGAGCGCCAGGGCTTCGCGCGCCTCCTGCGGCGTGCAGGCAAAGGCCCCGTAGCCGGGCTTGAAGCCGGGGCTGGCCTGGCGCTGGGCCCGCAGCCAGGCTATCGCCGGTGGCGCGTCATGCAGGCGGGCATCGAAGCTGGCCGGCAGCGGCATGTCCTCGGGCCTGAACAGGTCCCAGTAGCGGCCGGGCGGCGTGAAGGGATGGTGCGGGTCCGGGAACGAGCACTGCAGAAAAAAGGGCTGGTCCTGCTCGGCATACTGCCGAAGCATGCCGCAGGCCTGCCCCGCGATGTAGGCCGTGGGATAGAGCTCCTCTGGCAGCCTGGTGCGCCAGGCCTGGCGCAGGGCGCCCAGCGCCAAACCCGCGGTGGGAATCGCGTTATCGGGGCCGATCAGGCGCTCGGCTTCAGGCACTTGCTGGCGCAGCCAGCGCCGCCAATGGCCCTGCTGCTCATCGGCGTGGCCAATGGTCAGAGCCACCTGCTCGAAGCCGTAGTAGGGCAGCGTCAGCTCGACGCCCTCCTCAGCCCAGCGGCTGGCCCGCTCCTGGCCGTAGTGGCCCGGGTGCACGCGCCTGGCCTCCTGCGGCAGGCGCTCGTGCGGGGCCGGCCAGCGCGCCGGTACATCGGTGATGTTCTGCAGGTGCGCCTTGCCCGCCAGGCCCGTGCGCCAGCCGGCGGCACGCAGCTGCTCCACGAAGGTGAGCTCGGCATGCGAGAGCTCGCGCCCGTTCATGTGCACGCCGTGCGCGCTGGGCAGGCGCCCTGTCATCAGCGAGGCGCGGTTGGGCTGGCAGATCGGCGTGGCCACATGAAACTGCGCAAAGCGTGCGCCCTCGCCTGCCAGGGCATCGATGTGCGGGGTACGCACCAGAGCATCGCCCTCGCAGCCGAGGTGGTCGGCGCGGTGCTGGTCGGTGACGAACAGCAAAAAGTTGGGGCGACGCCCTGGCATGCGCCAGCCGCTGCGCTCAGTCATGGCCGACTCGATGCGCTCAGTCGGCCTTGATGCCCAGCTCCCGTGCCAGGCTGCCGTAGCGCTGGTTGTCGGCCTTCATGAAGTCGGCGAGAACCTGCGGCGAGCCACCGAGCACCTCGACGCCTGCGCCCATGAGCTTGTCGCGCACTTCAGGCATGCGGATCACCTCGTTGATTTCCCGGTTCAAGCGCGTCACGGTGGCCGCAGGCGTGGCCGCAGGCGCGAACACACCGTACCAGGCGTTCACTTCCACGCCCGCCACGCCCTGCTCGGTCGCCGTCGGCACCTCGGGTAGCAGATCAGAGCGCTTGGCCTCGGTCACCGCCAGCGGCACCAGCTTGCCCGACTTGATGTGCGGCACCGCGCCGCCCAGGCCCACATAGAGCAGCTTGACCTCACCGCCCAATGCCGCCGTGATGGACGGAGCCACACCACGGTAAGGCACATGCAGCAGGTCCAGCTTGGTCGAACGCTTGAACATCTCGCCGGCAAAGTGCATGGGCGAGCCATTGCCCGCGCTGCCATAGGGCAGCCCCGGGCTCTTGCGGGCCGCCTCGAGCGCGGCACGGAGGTTGTTGGCGCCCAGCGAGGGATGAGCCACCAGCACCAGCGGCGTGGTGGCCGGTGCGATCACGGGCACCAGGTCTTTGTGCACATCCACGCCGCCGCCGGCACCGGGGGCCAGCACGTGCGGGGAAATCACCATGGTGTTGGGCGTCAGCAGCAGGGTGTGGCCATCGGCCGGCGCCTTGGCCACGAAGCTGGCGCCCACCAGGGCGCCGGCACCGGGCTTGTTGTCCACCACCACCGGCTGGCCCAGACGCGGGGCCAGCTTTTCCGCGATGATGCGCGCCGCCAGATCGGGGCCACCGCCGGGCGGGAAAGGCACCACCAGGGTCAGCTGGCGGGAGGGAAAAGGCGCAGGGGCCTGCGCTGCAGCGGGCGCTGCGGCAGACAGGGCCAGGACGGCCACCGACAGCCAGCTCAGGGCCTGGCGACGGGGAATGAATGGGTGGCGAGTGTTCATGTGTGTCTCCTTCAGGTGGTGTGGTTCAAAAATCTCAGGCCAGGGGCACGCCCCAGGCATCGTAGCCATAGACCCAGTCGGCGTTACCTGGGCCTTTCATCCATTGGTTGCCGCGCGAGCCGATCTGGATGCGCGCCGTGCGTTCGCGGCGTGCACCTTCATAGGCCTGAAGCGCCAGGGCAGCCTCTTGGCGCGTGGCGCTGCCGGCCAGGGCCCGACCCAGCACCACAGCGTCTTCGATGGCCATGCCGGCGCCCTGCGCCATGAAGGGCAGCATGGGGTGGCAGGCATCGCCCAGCAGGGTGACACCGCCCACGCTCCACTGCGCCAGCGGCTCGCGCTCATACAGGGCGCTCTTGAGCACGCTGTCGCAGGCGGCCAAAAGGCGGCGCGCGTCAGGGTGAAAGTCCTGGTAGACCGCGCGCAACTCGTTCACGTCACCTGGGCTGGTCCAGGACTCCTCGGTCCAGCTGTCCTGGCCCGTGGTGGCAAACACAAAGGTCTCACGCCCCTGGCTGAGCGGAAAGGTCACGATCTGGGTCTGCGGGTTCGGGCCCCACCACTTGGTAAAGGCCTCGATCTCCGGCACGTCCTTCACGCGTTCGGTGGGTACCACCGCACGGAAGGACACCACGCCGGTAAAGCGCGGCTGCTCCTCGCCAAAGAGCGCAGCGCGCACCCGCGAGTGGATGCCATCAGCCCCCACCAGCACATCGTGGCGGGCCGTGCTGCCGTCTTCGAAGCTCAGGTGCACGCCCTGCGCATCCTGGGTGATCGCGGCCACGCGCCGGCCCAGCAGCACCTGCTCGGCGGGGAACTCGGCGGAGAGCGCCGCCAGCAGATCGGCGCGGTGAATAGTGACCTGCGGCGCCCCATAGTGTTCCTGGGCCACCCCGCCCATGCCCAGGCGGGAGGTTTCCAGGCCCGTGTCCCAGTCGCGGCTGATGCGAAAGGTCGGCTGGGCCCCCTCGCGGCGGATGGCGGCACCGATGCCACCGCCCAGGCCGTCGAGGGCCTTGACGACGTTGGGCGTGAGGTTGATGTCCGCCCCCACCCGCCCCCAGCCCTTGGCCTGCTCGTACACCGTCACGCGGTGACCCGAGCGCGCCAGCGCGATGGCCGCACTCATGCCGCCTACGCCGCCGCCTGCGATGCCAATGTCCAGTCCCGCCATGAAATCCCCTTTGTGTTCGAAGTTCAGAAAACGCCCGGAAAGGAACCGCCGTCCAGCAGCAGATTCTGTCCGTTGATGTAGCCCGCATGCACGCTGCATAAAAAGGCACAGGTCTTGCCCAGTTCCTCGGGCTGGCCCAGGCGGCGCGCCGGGTGCTTGGCCACACGCGCCTGGCGCACCTCCTCGGGCGTGCGTCCTTCCCGCTGGGCCTGGGCTGCAAAGTTACCGGCCAGGCGCGCGGTGTCAAAGGTACCGGGCAGCAGGTTGTTGATCGTCACGCCACGCGCGGCCACGCTGCGCGCCAAGCCCGCCACAAAGCCGGTCAGGCCTGCGCGCGCGCCGTTGGACAGACCCAGTTGCTCCAGCGGCGACTTGACCGCGCTGGAGGTGATGTTGACGATGCGCCCAAAGCCCCGGTCCATCATGCCGTCCACCGTGGCCCGGATCAGCTCGATGGGTGCCAGCATGTTGGCGTCGAGTGCGGCCAGCCAGTCTTCGCGCTGCCAGTGCCGAAAGTCGCCGGGCGGCGGGCCGCCGGCGTTGGTGACCAGAATGTCCAAGTCCGTATGCCCCGCTAGGATGCGCGCGCGCCCCTCGGGCGAGGCCACGTCGGCCACCACGAACGCCACCGTACCCGTACCCGCTTGGCGCAAGCGCTGCGCGGCCTCTTCCAGCGGGCCGGGCGTGCGCGCCACGATGACCAGGTTCACGCCTTCCTGCGCCAGGGCCTGTGCACAGGCGTAGCCCAGGCCGGCGCTGGCACCACACACCAGGGCCTTGCGGCCCGCTATTGCGAGGTCCATGGCGTGTTCCTTATTGGCCTGCCCAGGGCAGCGGTGACTCGTTCATACCCCAGTAAAAGCTCTTTTGCCGGGTGTAGTGCAGGATGCCCTGGCGGCCTTTTTCCTGGCCGTAGCCGCTCATCTTCAAGCCCGAGAACGGCGTGCTGATCGAAAACAGCTTGTAGGTATTGATCCACACGGTGCCGGCCTCCAGCGCGCGCCCGATGCGCCAGGCGGTCTTGTAGTCGCGGCTCCAGATGCCCGAGGCCAGTCCATAGACGTTGTCATTGCACTGCGCCAGCAGGTCAGCCTCGTCCTGCCAGGGCAAGAGGGCCAGCACCGGGCCGAAGATTTCCTCCTGGCACATGCGGGCGTGGTTGGGCAGGCCTTCGATCACTGTGGGCAGGTAGTAGCTGCCCGCCTCAAAAGCCGCACCTTGTGGCCGCTGGCCGCCAACCAACAGCCGACCGCCTTCTTCCAGGCCGAGCGCCACATAGCGCTCCACCGAGGCGCGGTGGCCGAGGTTGACCAGCGGGCCCATCTGCGTGTCTTCGCTGGCCGGGTTACCCACCTTCAGGCGCCGCACGCCTTCAATGAGACGGCGCTTGAATTCTTCGTAGACGCTCTGGTGCACAAAGGCCCGCGAGCCCGCGATGCAGGACTCGCCCGAGGAGCTGAAGATGCCGAACAGCACGCCGGCCACGGCATGGTCCAGGTCGGCGTCGGCACACACGATGGTGGGCGACTTGCCGCCCAGCTCCAGCGAGGTGGGCATGAGTTTTTCAGCGGCCAGGCGCTGTATGCCCAGACCCACGTTGGTGCCGCCCGTAAAGGCAATGCGCTTGACCAGGGGATGCCGCACGAGCGCATCTCCAGCCACAGAGCCCTTGCCGGGCAGCACGCTCACGATGCCGTCGGGCACGCCCGCCTGCTGCGCAATGCGCGCCAGCTCCAGGGCCATGCGCGGCGTGATCTCGGCTGGCTTGATCAGCACCGCGCAGCCCGCGGCCAGCGCCGGGGCGATCTTTTGCGCCTCGCTGGCAATCGGCGAGTTCCATGGCGTGATGGCACCCACCACACCCAGCGGCTCGTGCACGCTCATGCTCAGGAAGTCGCCCCGCGAGGGCGTCACTGCGTCTTCCCAGGTCTCAGCCGCCGCGGCGAAAAATTGGAAGGTACCCGCCGCACTGGCCACCAGGGCCCGGCATTCCTTGACCGGCTTGCCGTTGTCCAGGCGCTGCAGGCGGGCGAGGTCTTCGGCGCGCTCACGGATGCCCTGGGCCATGCGGTAGAGCATGCCCGCGCGCTCGTGCGGCTTGAGCCCGGCCCAGGCCGGCTGCAGGCGGGCGCGCTCAGCGAACTCGACAGCCTCGTGAACGTCGTCTGCCGTGGTGGCGTTGAGGCTGGCCACCGCCGAGCCGTCATGCGGGTACTCGGTGGTGTATTCGGGGCCGGAAGCATCGCGCCAGCGGCCGGCAAAAAAGCTGTGGAGTCGTTCAGTCATGGCTTGAAAGTCTCAGGCAAGGGGACCACGGGCTGAGCCTCAGATCGCCAGGCTGGCGGCTCGGTTCTGCAAAAAACGCAGCGCAGACAGCACCGTCAGCGCCGAGGTCTTGGGGTTGTCGGGCAGGGGCTTGCCGCGCATGCTCACGCGCATTTCGCCAAAGGCACCGCGCACCTCAATCTCATGGATGTTCTCGGTGATGGTGGGATCGGCCATCAGGCGCACCTGCGTGGCGTCCAGGCCCAGGCCCGCCAGGGACACGGTGGCCGCCACATTGGCGTTCTTGGGGTACAGGCGCGCGGCCTCGCGGGCCGTGGCTTCCAGGAACACCGTGGGCTCGCGCAACGCGTCCAGATCCAGCAGCTGCTCGGCCGGCGAGCCGCGCCAGCCCGCGGGCGGCTTGCGCCCGATGTAGGTGACGCTGTCCAAGCCTGCGAGGCGCGCCGCAGAAATGGCATCGATGCCGCCGATGGCGCCCGCCAGGAGGTGCACCTGGGTGCCGCCCTCGCGGGCAGCCGCCTCCAGCTGCTCGGGCAGGCCCAGCTCAGACAGCGCGCCTATGGACAGCACCGCGCATTCCGTGCCGGCTGCCAGGGCCGGCCGCACGTGCTGCGCCAGCGCGCTGTGGCCGGCGCATTCGAGCACCAGGTCAACCTCGCCCACCGGCACCCGATCAACCGCCAGCGCGCGACCAGCAAGCGCACGACCAACCTCTGCCACGCGGGGCGAAGACACCACCACATGCGTGATGCGCATGCCAGGCGTGCCC
>CANGYC010000038.1 GCA_947457975.1 Comamonadaceae bacterium
ATTCGTAATGAGAAGGTCGGGTGTTCGATTCATCTCTCCGGCACCACATTCAAGCCCAGCCTCCCAGGCTGGGCTTTTTGCTTCCTGGCCCTTACTTCCTGGCCCTCATGCAGCAAGGCGGCTCAGCCTTATCATGCGGGCAGCCCACTTCTGAGGAGCCACAGGATGCGCAAGACTCTTCTTGCATTGGCAGCAGGTCTGATCTTCTGCAGCACCGGCTTTGGCCAGGCCATTCCACTGCATGCCGAGGGGCTGCAGGAAGAATTGCTGGAGCTGAACATCGACGCCGGTGTCCAGCGCGCTGTGCTCTCACGGCGCGGTGAAGCCAGCACCGCCACCCGGCTGATCGTGCTGCTGCCCGGTTACCCCTCGGTGGTGCGGCCCGAAATGGGCCAGGGTGTGATGATGAACAGCCCGCTGCTGGGGAACTTTCTGATCAGGGCGCGCCGGCACCTGGTCACCGAGCAGACGCTGACGCTTTTGGTGGATTGCCACAGCAGCCAGGGCGATGGCTGCCGGGCCGAGTACCAAGCCTCGCCGGAACGCTACCGCCACGTGATGGCGGCAGTCAACGCAGCACGGGCCAAGGCACCGTCAATTCAGCAGGTCTACCTGCTGTCCACCAGCATGGGCAGCATTTCATCGGGCTTTCTGCCCCGGCACGGACCCGGTCAATTCGCAGGGGCCATTCACACGGCCGCCATCGACCCCACGGCGCCCCACTCCTACCCCCAGCTGGCGCGGCTGAACTACGGCGAACTCAAGCTGCCTCAGGCCTTCATTCACCACGTGGAAGACCCCTGCTCCGTCACCTCCTACGGCTACATCCGCTCGGTGGCCGAGCGGCACCAGATCCCGCTGATTTCGGTGCGCGGCGGCGGCGACTTCCGGGGCCAGCCCTGCCAGGCCTTCACCCAACACGGCTTCCGGAACAAGGAAGTGGCCGTCATGAAGCACGTGCTCAAGCTGGTGCAGGGCGGTGCTTGGGTGTCTGAAGACCTCTAAGGCCTGCCACCCTTTCCTCTGTTTTTTACGGTTTGGCGCCACGGCCCCCCGCGCGGCCGGGCGGGAATGCACTTGCTTATTGATCGTTGTATCATTTGCATTTAGTTACCATTTTTAAAACATAAAGGAATTCAAACATGGGCAGTTTCAGTGTGTGGCATGGGGCAATCGTGCTGCTGATCGTCGTTCTGGCTCTGTTGATTCCCAGCCTGCTCGGCGGGGGCGCACGGGGCGCGCTGGTGGTCAAAAAGTTCTTCCACAGCGCCACCCCACGAGAGGATGGCGTGTACGTGGAAATCGTGGGCCGGCAAAGCGGGCTGATCGCCTGGCTTTTGGCCCTGCTCAAGATCGACCCGACCCTGGAGATGCGCGTGCGCTACACCAAGGTGGAGTACATGGTCTCCAACTTCTCGGGCTTTAACCGGGTGGTGCTACCCATTGAATCGGTGGCCACCATCTTCTTCGGAGTCAGCCGCCCCTGGGTGCAGGCCATCATCTGGCTCCTGCTCTTTCTGGGCGGCGCCTGGTTCGCCGCCGAGCTGGGCAGCACCCCCGCCGTGCTGGGCCTGATTGCGCTGGGCCTGCTGGTGGCCATCCTGGTGTTTGTGCTCAACCGGCAGCGGACCATTGGCTTTACCGACGTCACGGGCGAGACCTACCGCCTCGTGCTCAAGCGCTCAGTGATCGAAGGCCGTGAAATCACGGAGCAGACCCTGGACGAGATCTCCCGCATCGTGCTGGCCCTGGTGGATGAGCACAAGAAACCCCAGCGCAGCTGAGCGCACCATGAACGAGACCACTTCGCCTGAGCTGAACCTGCAGGAGCCTCAGGGCCCTGCGCTGGAGCTGGATGCGGCCCCTCCGAGAAACCTGAAGTCCGATTCGGGGACACCCCTGGCCGTGGGTGTCCTGGCCGTGATCGCCCTGCTGGCCGCCCTGCTGCTGGTGCCCATGAGCCGAGATACCGAGTCGGGGTCGATGGCCGATGCATCGCCAACCATGGGCTGGCTAGACGCCCTGCGCCGGCTCCTGCCCGGCCAGGACGACGACGCTGACGATGTGGAGATCAGCATGCCCGAGGCGAGCCCCGCCCCGGGTGCCGACCCCTTCGCAGTGCCGCAGCTGAGGGCACTCAAGGGCCAGTCCTGCCTCAATTACCTACCCGGGGGCAATACCACCGCCGTCCGCCAGGCTGTAGCCGACCTGCTGTGGGAAAAGCTCGACGACAGCGTTCAGGCGGTGATGCTGGAGCGGCTTGAGATGTGCACCCCCTTCGAGGCCGTCAGCGGGGACGTGATCAGCGCCGGTGGCTGCCGCAAGGGAGAATGCGGCCGAAATGACGCGAGCTTTTACATCAACACCCAGGGCAAGGTGGCGGTTGATTACCGCGTGGACGGCGTCTGTAACCAGGCCACGGAAGACGGCTTCACCCAGACTCGCCTGCTGTGCCAGTAAAACCGGCAGGTCCTGAAGCTCAGGCCCCGAAGCCGTAAAGGCGGCTGGGGTTGTCCACCAGCACCTGGCGGCGAGCCTCGGGCGAGGCGAGCCAGCCTTCGCGCTCCTGCACCAGCTGCTGCGAGGCGATCGCGCGGTAGGCACTCACCTCCAGCCGATGCCTGCCCGGCTCGCGGTTGGTGTGGGGCCAGTCGCTGGCCCAAAGCAGGCGGTCAGGGCGCAGCTGCAGCCAGTGCAGCGCCAGCGCTTTCAGCTCTCTGGCTGCCAGCGGTACGCGGTAGCTGGCCGAGAGCTTGATGTAGACCTCGCCGCGCGCCAGCTTGTCCGCCACCGCCTGGCGCAAGCCCGCCTCCGCAGCCACGTCGTTCCACAGCGCAAAGTGGTCCAGCACCACCGGCACGGGCAAGGGCCCGGCCTCGTTCATGCCCTCCACCACGGCCTGCAGCGGCGCGTACACCTGCAGGTGCCAGCCCAGGCCCGCGATGCGAGGCGCCCAGTGCGACAGCTCCTGCGCCAAGGCTGCCGCCTGCGCCTGGCCGGCGCTTTCCAGGTTGATGCGAATGCCCCGCACGCCCTGCACATGCCAGGCCTGCAGCGTCGCCGCAGAGACCGCGCGGTCTGGTACGGCCACGCCGCGCGCGGCGCCCTTCATATCGGCCAGGGCATCGAGCAGGCAGCGGTTGTCAGTGCCATACACACTGGGCTGGATGATAACGGCGCTATCCAGTGCCTGACGCTGAAGATGCGCCTGCAGCTGCGCCACCGAGGCTGGGCCGGGTGTGTAGTGGCGCCCCTCCACCATGGGGTAGCGCGCGGCCTCCCCGATCACATGCACATGCGTGTCGCAGCCCGTCATGGCTTGGCCCGGGCTCAGGCGAGGAGGCGGCGCACCAGCGCCTGCCCGGCTTCGCGGGTGCCGAGCTGGCCGCCTACATCGCGCGTGGACTCACGCGCCGCCACGCAGGCCTCGACCGCCTGCTCGATGGCCTGGGCAGCCTCAAGATACTCGCCACGGCCGCTTTTTTGCGCGTACCACGCCAGCAGCATGGCCGCCGACAGCACCTGCGACAAGGGGTTGGCCAGGTTCTGGCCGGCGATGTCAGGGGCCGAGCCATGCGCGGCCTGGCCCATGGCGTGCTGGGCCCCCATGTTGAGCGAGCCGCCCAGGCCGAGGCTGCCGGAGAGCTCGGCTGTGAGGTCCGAGAGGATGTCGCCAAACATGTTGGTGGTGACGATCACGTCAAAACGCTCAGGCGCACGCACGGCGTGGGCCATCATGGCATCGACGATGAAGTCGTCGACCGTCACATCAGGAAAATCGGCTGCGACTTTGCGGCACTCGTCCAAGAACATGCCATCGGTGACCTTGAGCACATTGGCCTTGTGCACCAGGGTCAGGTGCTTACGCCGTTGGCGAGCCAGCTCGAAAGCACTGCGCGCAATGCGCTCGCAGCACAAGCGCGTGATGCGGCGCAGCGAGATGGAGACATCGGGCGTGACCAGGATCTCGCTGCCGCCAGACTCCATGTTGCGGTCGGCATAAAAGCCTTCGGTGTTCTCGCGCACGACCACCAGGTCGAAGGCGCCGGTCAGGGTGGGAATGCCCTCGTAGGTGCGGGCGGGCCGGATGTTGGCGTACAGGTCCAGGCTCTTACGGAAAAACTTGGAGGGGTTGATCTCGCCCTTGGCCTCGTCCTTGAATTCGTAGGTGGCCATGGGGCCGAGCATCAGGCCGTCGGCCGCTTTGACCTTTTCCAGCAAGGCCGGTGTGACGGTGGCGCCATGCAGGCGCAGGCTGTCGTGGCCGGCCACGTCGTGGTGCAGGTCCAGCGCGAGCTTGAAGCGGCGGGCTGCGGCCTGCACCACCTCCACGGCCACGGCCATGGTTTCAGGGCCGATACCGTCCCCGGGAATGACAACGATCTTCATGTTGGAACAAAGGTGGGCTGAAAAAAAGCAGGGCCATGAGGCCCTGCTTTGAAAAGAAGTCGGACCAAGGCCTCAGTCAATCTTGATGTTCGCGTCGCGAATGAGCTTGTCGTACTTGGCAGCCTCGGCGCGAACATAGTCCACAAACTCCGCCGGTGTGTTGCGCGGCACGGCCAGGCCGTCGGCTTCGAAGCGTGTACGAATCTCCGGGCTGGCCATGATGGCGTTGACCTCGCGGTTGACCAGGTCGATCGCGCTCTGGGGCGTACCGGCCGGCGCGAACAGACCACCCCAGAGGGTGTAGCTGAAGCCCGGCAGACCCGACTCGGCCACCGTGGGCACGTTGGGCAGGGAAGCAATGCGCTGCGGCGTGGTCACAGCCAGGGCCTTGAGCTTGCCGCCCTTGATCTGGGGCATGGCGGCCGAGGCGCTGCTGAAGAAGGCCTGCAAGCGGCCAGCCATCAGGTCGTTCAGGAGCGGGCCCACGCCCTTGTAGGGCACGTGGATCATGTTCAGCTTGGCGCCCAGGCCCAAGGCCACGGCCGACAAATGGCCCGGGGTGCCGGCACCCACGGAGCCATAGCTGTACTCGCCCGGCCGCGCCTGGGCCAGGCGGATGAACTCTTGCACGGTGTTGTAGGGCGCATCGGCTGGGGCCAGCATCACCAGCGGGGCATTGCCGATCAGCACCACCGGCACCAGCTCCTTGATCGGGTCGTAGCCCAGGTCTTTCATGATCAGGCGGTTCACCACCATCTCGCCCGTCTGGCCGAGAAAGAGGGTGTAGCCGTCATTCCTGGACTTAGCCGCCACGCGGGTGCCCACGGTGCCCGACACACCCGGCCTGTTGTCCACGACAAAGGGCTGCTTGAGCGAGGTCTGCAGGCGCTCGCCGACCAGGCGCGCAAACACATCACCCTGCCCGCCGGGGGCATAGGCCACGATGATGGAGACGGACTTGGCCGGGTAGGCCTCCGTCTGGGCCCACAGCGAGGGGGCGAAGGCCATGGCCAAACAAGGGATCAAGCGTACAAGCCGGCGAACGATGGAAGGCATGGGGTGTGCAGAAGTGGTGGAAACGAAAAGATTCTAAGAACTCTTAGTATGTGGGCGACTGGTGCTTTCCATGAGCAGCCTGGCGCTCAGGATAGTGGCCAGGCTGCGCCGCCATAGCGAACGCTTCAGCTGCCCGGGATGATGCCCGGCGGCAGGCTGTAGCAGTAGTCGGCAATCTCGCCGGGGCGCGCCAGCCACATCCGGTCGCGGTGAGGGCTTTGCAGGCAGTGCTGCAGGGCCTTGCGCAGCAGGCGCAGGCGGAAGGGCTGGCCGAAGATGTTGGTGTGCACCGTGATGTTCATCACCAGCGGGTGCGTACGGCACTGCTCGATCATCTCGTCGAACTGGTTGACGATCATGTCGCAGAACTCGCTGGCATCCTGCTTGCGGTGCGTGATGACCTGCGAATCGTTGATCTCGATGGGATAGGGCACCGAGAGGATGGGGCCGCTGCGGGTGCGCATCCAGATGGGCTGGTCGTCCATGGGCCAGTCCATCAGGTACTTGAAGCCGGCCTCCTTGAGCAGGTCCGGGGTGTGCGCCGTCTCGTAGGCGCCCGAGCCCATCCAGCCTGTGGGCGCCTTGCCCTCGTGGGCCACGAAAGCCTGAATCACGTCCTGCAGGATGCGCTCCTCGTCGGCCTCCCACATGCCGCGGTGGTTCTCGGCGTTGGTGCGGCCGTGGCCGATGAACTCGTCGCCGCGGCGACGAATTTCATCCATGATCTGCGGCGCATACTCGTAGAGCAGGCTGTTGACGTTGTGCCCCGCGGGAATCTTCAGCTCGTCCAGTAGATCAAACAGACGCCAGACGCCAATGCGGTTGCCGTAGTCGCGCCAGGCGAAGTTGCGATGGGTCTGCGGCTCGCCTGTCTTGGCCGGGTCGTGGCCATTGCCCGCACCAAAGGCAAAGCACTCGATGTTGGTGGTCACCACGAAGGCCAGGCGCGCACCGCCGGGCCAGTCGTAGTCCTTGCGCTCGGGAAGGGGAATGTAGTCGTAGCGGCTGTGGCGCGGCAGCAGGGGGCGGGGCATGCGGTGATCTCCTGGTGATTGAAGTCTCCCGGGCACGCGCCTTGCATTCGGCTGCGCCCATAGACAGTGCGGCGCATGCTACGTGGCGGCCCGGAAGAATGTCAATTGATCACTTAATGTGTCCATTTAATGGAACAAAAGGGAAAGTTTTCGACCCTGCCCGCATTCGCGCCTTTGCTTCGCACTTTTGCTGCCGATGATCTGGCCGACTGAAATCCAAGCCCTGCTGCACGCCTCTGTAACCAGGCTAATAAGTCCAAATAATGAAATAAATGAGTTGCCGCTTGACATGAAAAACAGCCGCCTCCTACGATGAATCGCCACCGCTGTGTTCCGGCCTTCCATGTGTGCGCCAGGACAAGCCATCCGCCCGTGTTCTTCACTGCCACTTTCTGACCAAAGGACTACCCCATGCAGAAGACCTCTTTGAACGCGCTCTGGGCCACCCTCGCCTGCGCTCTGGCCCTGGCAGGACCTGCCGCCGCGCAAACCGCGAACTACCCGTCCAAGCCCATCACCCTGGTGATCGGCTTCACGCCGGGCGGCATCTCGGACGTGCTATCCCGGGCCCTGGCGGCGCGGCTGACAGCGCAGATGGGACAAAACGTGGTGGTGGAGAACAAGGCCGGTGCGGGCACCACCATCGCCTCGGCCTTTGTGGCCGCCGCCGCGCCGGACGGCTACACGCTCTATTTCCAGGACATGACCACGCATGCCATCAGCGCGGCCACCTACAAGAAGTTGCGCTACGACTCGTGGAACGATTTCACGATGGTCAGCCTGGTCGCCTCCACGCCCCTGATGCTGGTCTCCAGCATCGCCTCGGGCGCCAAGGACGTGAAGACCCTGGTGGCCCAGGCCAAGGCCAGGCCCGACCAGATCGTCTACGCCTCCTCAGGCAATGGCGCCATCACGCACCTGGTTGGTGAATCCTTCAAGCAGCTCACGGGCACCAAAGCCCTGCATGCACCTTACAAGGGCAGCTCGCCCGCCACGCAGGCCATCATTGCTGGCGAGGTGATGTACACCTTCTCCACCATGCCGCCCGCGGTCACCCAGTCCAAGGGCGGTCGCGTCTATCCGCTGGCCGTGACCTCGGGCAAGCGTGTCAATGCAGCGCCGGATGTACCCACGCTCAAGGAACTGGGCCTGCCCCTGGAAGTGCTGCTTTACAGCGGCGTGATGGGCCCCAAAGGCATGCCGCAGGAAATCGTCGAGCGCCTGGGCAACGAAATCAGGAAGGCCCTGGCCAGCCCCGAAATGAGGACCACACTGGCCAACGCCGGTGCCGAAGAGATGCCCAGCACGCCCGCCGAGTTCGCCGCCCTGATGAAAGTGGAGTCTGAAAAGATGGCCCGGGCGGTTCAACTCGCTGGCGTGACGCAGGACTGAGGCGCCGCTGCTGGAACTTGGCACACGAGGTAGCCTATCCCCGCTGAATCGACCCAGGTTGCCGGCACGCAGACCATCAGTCGGGCCATTCGTGCCCTGCGCCTGGTGGCGACGCAGTCGGCCAACGGCATGCGCCTGGTCGACCTGGCGCAGCAGATGGGCCTGGAGCGCCCCACGGCCCACCGCCTGCTCAAGGCGCTGATGCACGAGGGCCTGCTGGTCAGGCACGAGGGCAGCCGCCGGTACAGCCTGGGGCCGCAGCTGTTCGAGCTGGGCCTGGCGGCCACACACCACTTCAACCTGCGCGATGTCTGCCAGCCCGTCTGCACCTACTTGGCGGAGCAGACGGGCGACACGTCCTTTCTGTTCCTGCGCAGCGGACACGACGCCATCTGCATTTCACGCACCCAGGGCAGCTACCCCATCCAGACGCCCTTCGTGCCCATGGGCAGCCGGCAACCGCTGGGTGTGAGCGCAGGCGGGCTGGCCCTGCTGACGGCCCTTCCTGCGGCAGAGATCGAGGCCATCATCAGCGCCATCGAACCCAGGCTGCCGGCCTACGGCGACCTGACGGCCGACAAACTCAGGGACTTGTGCGCACTGGGCCAGCGCCAGGGCCACGCCCTGACAGAGAACCACGCCGTGCCCGGGGTGCGGGCCATCGGCCTGCCCATCTGCGATGTCTCACAGCGGCCGATTGCCGCCATCTCGGTGGCCTCCACCCAGACCCGCATGAGCGAGCAGCGCATCAGCGCCATCCTGCCCATGCTCAGGCAGGCGGCCCAGGAGATTTCTCGGCTCCTGCAGCAGTAGGCGCCCGGCGTCAACATTCCTTCTTTGGTCATACGTCAGAAATATTTAAGGATGAGTCAATTTAAAGAAAGAAGTTAATGCAATCATTTGCAGTCTGTTGATATTTCATGCCTCTGACCCCTCAGCGTGCCCTTCCAACCTGCCACCCTGCGCCCGACTGCTGAGCTTGCCAGCAAGCTCACCGGGGTCGAACCTGCAGCCGCTCCCTCACCCGCTGCCAGCCCGGCGCTGCTGACCACACGGGGGCTCATGCAAGGCAGCCCCCTGCCCATGCTGTTGTGGTGGGGAGCAGACCAGACGCTCCAGTGCAACGAGGCCTACCAGCGGCTGATCGGGCAAAGCGCAGCCGCGCTGCAACCCCAGGCCTGGGGACCGCAGTGGAGCGAAGTGGCCAGCTACATCGAGCAGGTCCAGGCCACGGGACAGGTGGTCTGGCACGAGAACGCGCACCTGCTTCTGCCCCATGCGCCGGCCGGCGAGTTCTGCGGCACCTACAGCTACAACCCGGTGTATGGCGCCGCTGGTGTCGAAGGCGTGCTCTTCATCTGCTCACGTCACTACCGGGCCAGCACGGTGCATGCGGACGGCCGATTCGGCTATGCGGCCGTCATTCACTCCATGGACATGGGCTTTGCCATCGTGGAGGCGGTGAACACGCCTGCAGGCGAGCTCTTGGACTACTGCTTCATCGAAGTCAACCCGGCCTGGGCCATCCAGACGGGCATGCGCGAGGTGCAGGGCAAGTGCATCAACGAGATCGCCAAGGACCAGCGCGAACCCTTCTGGGCCCAAACCATCGGGGAGGTGATCGCCACAGGCTTGGCCGTGCGCGCCACCACCGCATCGAGCTATCTGCAGCGCAACCTGGATGTGTATGCCATGCGCCTGGGCGGGCCTGGCAGCCGGCAGGTGGCTCTGCTGGTGCGCGACATCACGAAAAAGACCCAGTCACTGGAGGCCCTGCAACGCAGCGAACAGCGCGCACGGGCTGAGGCCGAGCGGGCCGAAGCCGAGCGCCAGCGGCTCGACGCTGTGCTGGAGGCCACGCCGGTGGCCATGTTCGTGGCCAACGAGCACGGCGAGTTCATGAGCGCCAATTCGCGGGCGCGCGAAGAATGGGGCACCCATCCCCAGGCCAGCAGTCAGCACTGGATGGGCTGGTGGGCCGACGGGCAGGCACGGCATGGCCAGCGCCTGGACCGCAGCGAATGGCCGCTCAACCGCGCCTTAAAGGGCGAGGTCTCACGCGAGATCATCGAAATCGCTTCGCCCGAAGATGCCAGCCAGCGCAAGATCTACGTGGTGACCGGCTCGCCCATCTTCCAAGAGGGCGCCGATGGCCGACGCATCAAGGGCGCCGTGGTCGCTGGCATGGAGATCACCGACCGCGCACGGGCCGAGGAGGCGCTGCAGGAAGCGCACCTGCGCAAGGACGAATTCCTGGCCATGCTGGCCCACGAGCTGCGCAACCCACTGGCGCCCATAGGCGCTGCGGCCGAACTCATGAGTCGGCCCAACGCAGGCAAGGAGCTGATGCTGCGCACCAGCGCCATCATCGCCCGGCAGGTGCGGCACATGACTGGCCTGGTCGATGACCTGCTGGACATGTCGCGGGTGAGTCGGGGCACCATCACCCTGGACAAAGAGTGCCTGGACACCACCTCGGTGCTCAACGACGCCGTCGAACAGGTCACGCCCCTGCTGCGCGCCAAGCGCCACCGGCTGGAGCTGGAGCCGCTCAGCCAGCCGCTGCTCTTTGAAGGTGACCGCAAGCGGGTCATCCAAGTCCTAAGCAACCTGCTGAACAACGCCATCAAGTACACGCCCGAAGGGGGCCTGATTCGTCTGTCCATGACCCAGGTGGACGAACACCTGGAGATCCGCATCACAGACAACGGCCAGGGGATGGACGGCACCACGCTGGCGCATGCCTTCGAGCTCTTCGTGCAGGCCAAGCGCAGCTCCGACCGGCAGCTGGGCGGGCTGGGCATCGGACTGGCCCTGGTCAAGAAGCTGGTGGAGCTCCATGGCGGCCAGGTCAGCGCGCACAGCCGCGGTCTGGGCCAGGGCAGCGAATTCCTGGTGTGCTTACCCAGCAGCCGACGCGGCTCACCCCCCGCGGGCATGAAGGCGGCAGCCGCGCGGGCGGCCACGCACAGTCTGCAGGTGATGGTGGTGGACGACCATGTCGACGCCGCCACCACCCTGGCCATGCTCATCGAATCGGAGGGCTACGCCTGCAGCGTCAAGCACCAGCCCGAAGAGGCGCTGGAGGCTTCTCGCCAACAGGCCTGCGATGTGTTTGTTCTAGACATCGGCCTGCCCGGCATGGACGGCCGCGAGATGGCCCGCCGCCTGCGCGCCCAGCCTGCGACCACGTCGGCCCTCCTGATTGCGCTGTCGGGCTACGCGCAACCCGAAGACAAGAAAGCCGCCTTCTCCGCCGGCTTCGACCACTACCTGGTCAAGCCGGTGGACACCGCGCAGCTGCTGGACCTGCTGGCCGAGCGCGCCGCGCAGCTGCGGGCAGGCGAGCAAGCCGCACAGGATCGACCGGGCTGAGCAGGCCGGGGAGCCGGCTAGACTGGGCGCCTTTCAAAGTAGCCCACTCGCATGACCCCTTCGATTCCCACAGCCCACGGACCGGAACGATCAGGCAGGCAGATAAGAACCCCGCAGGCTTTCAGCGAGCCTGCCAGCGCGTCCAGCCGGAACTAAGACGTGGCCTCGCGTCAACTCCATATTGATGCGCTGAAATTCCTCGCAGCGCACGCCATCGTCCTGCACCACGCCGCTCTCTATGGTCCCTTGTCTGAGGGTCTGGCAGCGGCCTTCCCGGAGCTGGCGTCCTGGCTGGTCAGCCATGCGCTCAAGGTCGTGCATGTGTTTCTGGCCGTCGGCGGTTTTCTGGCCGCACGCTCGCTGTCCGAGCAAGCGGTGGGCATGCGCGCCTGGTCAGGCGCTGTGCGCGATCGATTTGCGCGCACCATGCCGCCTTATGCGGCAGCCTTACTGCTGGCCATGGTCTGCAGCGCCGTGGCACGGCCCTGGCTGCCCGGTGACTTCATCCCCCTGCCTCCGACCGGCTGGCAGGTGCTCGCACACCTGGGCTTCTTGCAGGGCATCCTGCACTTCGATTCACTGTCTGCAGGGGTTTGGTACGTGGCCATGGACTTCCAGCTCTTTGCCGTGCTGGCTGGCCTGTTGGCCCTGGGTTCTAAGCGCCGATGGGCACTGGTGCTGCTGCTGGCGGTAGCCTCCATGCTGATCTTCAACCGCCACGCTGGCCTCGATGACTGGGCTGTTTATTTTTTTGGCAGCTATGGCCTGGGTGCGCTGGCATTCAAGGCCAGTCGTTCCCCCCAGGCCTACCGCTGGCTGGCTCTGCTGGCGCTTCTGGGCCTGCTGGCGCTGGCGGTGGAGATGCGCGATCGCTTGCTGCTGGCCCTGGCAACGGCGCTCTACCTGGGCCTGCGCGAAGTCCGGTACCGCACACGACCGCCCACCTCGCAGGCACCATCAAGTGCGTCGGCATGGCGCGTGAGACTGGCCAGCGTCGTGGTGCACCAAGGCGCTTGTTCCTATGCGCTCTTTCTGATCCATTTCCCGGTGCTGATGCTGGCCAACGTTTTGTCCATTGGCCTGGGCAAGAGCCAGCCAGCTCAAGCCGTGGGCCTGCTGCTGCTGGCCTGGCTGGTGAGCACAGTGATGGCCATGGCCTTCTATCGATGGGTGGAACTGCCGCTGACTCGCTTGGCAAAGACACCGCGCCTGAATTCCCGGCTGCCTGCACCCGAGACCCATGCCCCCAGCCAGGCCAGCATGCGCTGAGCATCCACACCCAAGGTAGCTCGCGGAAGGTGTGTTGCGTCCCGCAAAGCACAAGGCCCGCGCCATTGAGCGGGCCTTGTGGTTCAGGACATCAGCAGCTTCTTAGCGCCCAGAAGTAGGTGCTGATGGTCGGCACATACCCCGGGTTGGCGAATTTAGCCAGATAGGTCTTGCCGCTGTAGCTGACCACACTGCCCGTCGCGTAGTACTTGCCCTGCACCCAGGCGGTGGCCGTGGTAGTGCATGAGGTGGGTGCCGATGCGGAGGTCGTGCTGGTCGGCACGTACAAGGACCACAGCTTAGGCGTCCACTCCGGCGCGGAGTTCACGTTCCAGGTGGTGGCCGACAGGGACGTGGCGACATAGAGCTTGCCCAGGCGGGTGACGATATTGCCCGAGGCATAACGGGTGGTGGTGTTCCATTCCGGGTAAGAAACCGCAGCCGGTGCCGGTGCCGGTGCCGGTGCCGGTGCCGGTGCCGGTGCGGGTGCGGGTGCGGGTGCCGGGGCCGGAGCCGTGCTGGTGGGCACGTACAGGGACCAGAGCGTGGGCGACCACTCCGGCGCGGAGTTCACATTCCAGGCGGTGACCGACAGAGGCGTGGCGATATAGAGCTTGCCCAGACGGGTAACGATGTCGCCCGAGGCATAGCGGGTGGTGGTGTTCCATTCCGAGTAAGAGACAGGCGCAGGTG
>CANGYC010000039.1 GCA_947457975.1 Comamonadaceae bacterium
CTTGAACCGGGCAGCCCACGCGTGCATGAGATCAGCTTTGATGTACCCAAGGGCATCCGCGCCGGCCAGCGCATCCGCCTGGCCAGCCAGGGCGGGCCTGGGCGCGGCGGGGGACCTGCGGGTGACCTCTTCCTGGAGGTGAGCTTCGCGCCCCCCCAAACCGGCCAGCCAGATTACCGCCTGGAGCGGCACGATGTCTTGCTGGACCTGCCGCTGTCGCCCTGGGAAGCTGCGCTAGGCGGTGTGGTGAAGGCCCCCACACCCACGGGCTGGGTGGAGGTGAACATCCCGCCCAATTCCCCCTCGGGCCGCAAGCTCAGGCTCAAGGGCCGGGGCCTGCCGGCCAGCACCCCTGGCGACTTTTACTTCGTGCTGCAGGTCAGCCCACCGCCTGCCGACAGCGAGGCAGCGCGCAGCTTTTACCAGGGCATGGCCTCACGCTTTACAGCGTTTGAGCCACGGGCGCGCTGGCAACAGCCCTGAGGTGCAGGGCAGGCATCCTCAGACAGCCTCAGGTGGCCTGGCGCTCTAGGCTGCGGCCATCCAGACCGAAGTTGAAGACCCCCGGCTCGCGGATGGGGTCGACACCGACCGAGATGGTGCTCTTGGGCGGAAAGCGGCCTTCCAGCAGCAACTTGGACAGCGGGTTCTCGATGCGCTGCTGAATGGCGCGCTTGAGCGGGCGCGCACCGTAGACCGGGTCAAAACCGACCTTGGCGAGCTCGGCAATGGCAGGCTCCGAGACCTCGAGTGCGAGGTCGATCTTTTCCAGGCGCTTGAGCAGCACCTGCAGCTGGATGCGCGCAATCGACTCGATGTTCTTGGCATCCAGGCCGTGGAAGACCACGGTTTCATCGATGCGGTTGAGGAACTCGGGACGGAAGTGGTTGCGCAGCTCATCGGTCACCGCCTCCTTGATCTCCTCGGCCGGACGGCCCACCAGGGACTGGATGATGGGCGAGCCGATGTTGGAGGTCATCACGATGACGGTGTTCTTGAAGTCCACGGTGCGACCCTGGCCGTCGGTCAGGCGCCCATCGTCGAGCACCTGCAGCAGCACGTTGAAGACGTCCGGGTGGGCTTTTTCCATCTCGTCGAGCAGCAGCACGGCATACGGCTTGCGGCGCACCGCCTCGGTGAGGTAGCCGCCCTCCTCGTAGCCCACATAGCCCGGGGGCGCGCCGATCAGGCGGGCCACCGAGTGCTTTTCCATGAACTCGCTCATGTCGATGCGAATCAAATGGTCCTCGCTGTCAAAGAGGAAGGAGGCCAGCGCCTTGCACAGCTCGGTCTTGCCCACGCCCGTGGGGCCCAGGAACAAGAAAGAGCCCGTAGGCCGGTTGGGATCGGACAGACCCGAGCGGGAGCGGCGGATGGCATTGGCCACGGCCGAGATGGCCTCGTCCTGGCCCACCACGCGCTGGTGCAGCTTGTCTTCCATCTGCAGCAGCTTGTCGCGCTCACCCTGCATGAGCTTGCTCACGGGAATGCCCGTGGCGCGCGCCACGACCTCGGCGATTTCTTCGGCGCCCACCTGCGTGCGCAGCAGCTTCGGGCCTTGCCCTGCGGATTTGGCTTCTTCAGTGGCCTGGGCTTGCTTGAGGCGCTTTTCCAGTTCAGGCAGCTTGCCGTACTGCAGCTCGGCCACCTTGTTGAAGTCGCCCTTGCGGGTGGAGGCCTCGATCTGGAAGCGGATGCGGTCGATCTCCTCCATCACATCCTTCGAACCCAGGGCCTGGGCCTTTTCGGCCTGCCAGATTTCATCGAGATCGGAGATTTCCTTTTGCAGCTTGACGATCTCTTCTTCAATCAGAGAAAAGCGCTTTTGCGAAGCCTCGTCCTTTTCGCGGCGCACGGCCTCGCGCTCAATCTGCAGCTGGATGAGGCGGCGGTCGAGCTTGTCCATCACCTCGGGCTTGGAGTCGATCTCGATCTTGATCTTGGCCGCCGCTTCATCAATGAGGTCGATGGCCTTGTCGGGCAGGAAGCGGTCGGTGATGTAGCGGTGTGAGAGCTCGGCCGCCGCCACGATGGCCGGGTCGGTGATCTGCACACCGTGGTGCTTTTCGTACTTTTCCTGCAGGCCACGCAGGATGGCAATGGTGGCCTCCACCGAGGGTTCATCCACCAAAATTTTCTGGAAACGCCGCTCCAGGGCCGCGTCTTTTTCGATGTACTTGCGGTACTCGTCGAGGGTGGTGGCCCCCACGCAGTGCAGCTCGCCGCGGGCCAGGGCCGGCTTGAGCATGTTGCCGGCATCCATGGCGCCCTCGGCCTTGCCGGCCCCCACCATGGTGTGCAGTTCGTCGATGAAGACGATGGTCTGGCCCTCGTCCTTGGCCAGCTCGCTGAGCACGGTTTTCAGGCGCTCCTCGAACTCCCCACGGAACTTGGCGCCGGCCAGGAGCGCGGCCATGTCCAGCGAGAGCACGCGCTTGCCCTTGAGGGAGTCAGGCACCTCGCCGTGAACGATGCGCTGGGCCAGGCCCTCCACGATGGCGGTCTTACCCACGCCGGGCTCGCCAATGAGCACCGGGTTGTTCTTGGTGCGCCGCTGCAGCACCTGGATGGCACGGCGGATCTCGTCGTCGCGGCCGATCACCGGATCGAGCTTGCCGGCGCGGGCACGCTCGGTGAGGTCCAGACAGTATTTCTTGAGCGCCTCACGCTGGCCTTCGGCCTCGGGGCTGTCCATCTTGTCCCCGCCCCGCACGGCCAGGATGGCGGCCTCCAAGGTCTGGCGGCTCATGCCGTTTTCGCGGGCCAGGCGCCCTAAGTCACCCTTGTGGTCGGCGGCGGCCAGGAGGAACAGCTCGGCGGCAATGTACTGGTCACCGCGCTTGAGGGCCTCCTTTTCGGTGGCCTGCAGCAGCTTGGCCAGCTCGGGGCCCACCTGGATCTGGTCCTGGCCCTGCACCTCGGGCAGCTTCTTGAGCGCAGCCTCCACCACCGCCTGCAGCCCGGGCACGTTGGCGCCCGCGCGCTGCAGCAGCGCCTTGGGGCCCTCATCCTGCTGCAGCATGGCCGCCAGCAGGTGGACCGGCTCAATGTAGGGATGGTCGCGCCCCAGCGCGATCGACTGGGCGTCGCTCAGGGCTTCCTGGAACTTGGTGGTCAGCTTGTCTTGTCGCATGGGAGGCTTCCTGTAACTCTTGCTTGCACATGAGGTCAGTTGCACGCATTTTCAAGGGAAGATACCTTGTAAATCAGCTCATCCGGGGCTCTGGCAGCTCTTCGGGACTCCTAAAATTTGCTCATGCACATTCACCAGGTCAACGTGAGCTACGACGCAGAACAGGACCGGCTCCTGCTGCGCATCAACAGCCTGAGCGGTGAGGAATTCCGCGCCTGGCTGACCCGCCGCATGACGCTCAAGCTGCTGCCCCAACTGGGCCAGACGGCCCAGGAACAGCTGGACAAGCAGTTCCCGGCGCCCATTCAGTCCAGACACCCACCGACGCAGCAGCAACTGGTGGCGCAGTTTCACAAGGAAGCTGCGGTCTATGACGGGGATTTCCAGACCCCCTTCATTGAAAGGGCCAGCGCCCTGCCCCTGGGAGAAGCACCTCTGCTGGTAACTGAGCTGACGATCACGCCCCTGGCAGATGCCAAGCTGCAGCTGGTGCTGCTCGAACGCCTACCAGAGCAGCAGCGCGACCTGCAGCTGGTCATGGACCCGGCCCTCACCCGAGGCCTGCTGCGGCTGCTGAACCAGAGCATGCGCGCGTCTGCCTGGCTGGACAGCCCGCTGACCGCCCTTGCGGGCGATGGGAGCACCCGCATCCCGGTGCGCGGCGAACGCGAGCTGGTGGAGGGTGCCGATCCCAGCACCAAGCCGCGTTACCTGAACTGAAGACGCATCAGCTGCGCCAAGCCCAGGCGCAAAAAAAGCAGCGCGTTCACACGCGCTGCTTGTGCATGGGCGCCAAGAAAGCACTCAGCCCTTGACAGCCTCCAGCGAGAAGCCGGCGATCTTCTTGTAGTTCTCCGAGATCTGGCGCAGCTCTTCCTGGCTGATGAGGTCATCGATGTGGCGGAAGGGCTTGTCGCCGCTGAGCTCATCGACCTTGATGTTGATGAAGTCCGGTGGCAAGGACCGGTTGGTCAGCACCACCCGGGCCGTGGCCTCGCGGCGCTTGTCTTCATAGGCATGCAGTGCAGCCACAGGATCGGCCTGAGCATCCAATTGCGCCGCCAGCTCGGTGGCCAGGGTGCGGGCATCGATCAGGGCCTGGGCCGAGCCATTGGAGCCACGCGGGTACATCGGATGGGCGGCATCGCCCATGAGCGTGACGCGGCCGAAGGTCCACTGCCCCACCGGGTCCTTGTCCACCATGGGGTACTCCAGGATCTGGTCGGCGTTGCGAATGAGAGCCGGTACATCCAGCCAGTCGAAGGTCCAGTCCTTGAAGATGGAGATGAAGTCTTCGGCCTTGCCGCCGCTGTTCCAGTCGTTCATGTGCTCGGCGCTGCCCTCGATCTCGGCCATCCAGTTGATGAGCTGCATGCCCTGGCCGTCGATGTTGTCGACGATGGGGTAGATCACCATCTTGCCGGTCTTGATGGAGCCTACCCGCATGTAGCTCTTGCCCGTGAGAATGGGCTTGTGGCGCGTGACGCCGCGCCAGGTGTTGATGCCCGCAAAAGCCGGCTTTTCATCGGGGTAGAACTGGCGGCGAATCGCCGAGTTCAGGCCATCGCAGGCCACCACCACCTGCGCGCGCACGTCAGGCCGGGCGGCGCCACTGGCGTCTGTGAAGTGGATGGTGGCGCCGGAATCGTCCTGGCTCACACCCACGCAGCGGTGGCCGGTGTGTACCCGGTCTGCGCCCAGGCGATCCACCGCCGCCTGCAGCAAGATCAGATGCAGCTTGCCACGGTGGATACCCACTTCCGGCAGGGCATAGCCCGCATGGCGGCCACGCGGCTCGCGGTAGATGTATTGGCCGAAGCGATTGAAGAACACGCTTTCCAGGTTCTCGATGCCGGCCGCTTCCAGCTGGGGCTGCACACCCAAGGCTGACAACTCGCGCATGCCGTGGGGCAGCAGCGTGATGCCCACGCCCAGCTCCTTGACTTGGGGCACGCTTTCATAGACATCGCAGGCAATGCCACGCTGATGCAGCGACAAGGCAAAGCCCAGGCCGGCGATGCCGCCACCGACGACGGCGATACCGCTGGACCGCAGGTTCTCACTCATGACCTTACTCCGCCGAGATGCCGTTGCGTTTGATCACCGCACCCCAGCGTGGGTAGTCCTTCTGAACCATCGCATTGAGCTCGTCCGAGGAGGAGGCCGAGGCGTCCATGCCTGCGCGTCCCAGCAGGTCCCGCACTTCCGTGCTGCGGATGATGCTGGCAATCTCGGTGTTGAGCCTGGCCACCACAGGGGACGGCGTCTTGGCGGGGGCAAAGAAGGCGTACCAGAGGTCGACTTCCACGCCCTTGACACCCTGCTCCTCGAAGGTGGCCACCGTGGGGGCCACCGGGTGACGCTTGGCGCTGCCCACCGCCAGGGCAGTGAGCTTGCCATCACGCACAAAGCCCTGGGCAATGTGCACCGGCAGGAAGCCCACATTGAGCTCGCCCGCCAGCAGGTCTTGGGTATAGCCGGCCGTGCCGCGGTAGGGCACGTGCAAGAGGAACAGGCCCGTCTGCGCCTTGAACAGTTCCATGGCCATGTGGTGGGGCGTACCCACGCCGGGCGAACCAAAGGAAATCGAGCCGGGCTTGGACTTGGCCTGGGCCACGAACTCCTGCATGGTCTTGATGCCCGTCTTGGGGTTGACCACCAGCATGAGCGTGCCGTAGGCCGCCATGGACACAGGGGCAAAGTCCTTGGTCGGGTTGAAGGGCACGTTCTTGTACATCTGCGAGGCCATCAGCATGGTGTTGGCACCCATCAGCAAGGTGTGTCCGTCACTGGCCTTGGCCACGGCGTCGGCGCCGATGTTGCCGCTGGCGCCGGGCTGGTTCACCACCACCACGGGCTGGCCCAGCCGCTCGCTCAGGCGGGGACCCACGGCGCGGGCAATGGTGTCCATGCCCGTACCGGCGGTAAAGGGCACGATGATGCGCACGCTCTGCGTGGGCCAGGCAGGTGCCTGGGCAGCGGCGGGCAGCATGCTCGAGGCCAGGGCTGTGAAGGCCAGGGTGGCGCGCAGGAATCTGGAAATCATGTGGGTGTCTCCTTTAGTTTGGGTGGAAGTGGGGCTCAGACGGCCTTGATCTTGAAGACCTTCTGCGCATTGGTCTGGAAGAACATTTTTTTATCCTCGGCGCTCATGCTCATCTTGTCCATGGCGGTGACTTCGTCCACCGCGTATTGGTAGGGGTAGTCCATGGCGTAAAGCACACGGTCCACGCCCACGATGGACTGGGTGAACTTGATCGCCGGCTCCCAGGCCACGCCGCTGTTGGTGATGTAGAAATTTTCACGCAGGTAGTCGCTGGGCTTTTTCTTCAGGGGCTTGATGCTCTCGTAGCGCTGCGAACGGACGGTGGCCTGGTGCATGTAGTCCAGGCGGTAAGACCAGAAAGGCAGGGCTTCGCCCATGTGGCCGATGATCATCTGCAGCTTGGGGAAGCGGTCGAACACGCCCGAGGTGATGATGCGCAGTGCGTGCAGGCCCGTCTCCACGCCAAAGCCGTAAATAGCGCCGTCCAGACCGCACTCCTGGAAGGACTGGATCATATTGCGGGGCAGCGAATTGGGATGCAGGTAGATGGGCGTATCGTGCGCCTCGGCCGCGGCAAAGATGTCCCAGAATTTGGTATCCGACAGGTACTCGCCATGGGTGTGCGAGTTGATGATCACCGAATTCATGCCCAGCTGCGTGACGCCGCGCTCGATCTCCTTGGCTGCCGCCTGGGGGTCTTGCACGGGCACGGCAATCATGCCGGTAAAGCGTGTGGGGTGGCGCTTGACAGCGTCGGCCAGCTGGTCGTTGGCCACGCGGCTGAAGGACACGGCAGTGTCCTTGTCCATGATCTGCACGCCAGGGGCGGTCAGGGCGATCACCTGGTGGTCGATGCCGGCCTCGTCCATGTGGCCCAGGCGAACCTGATCGAGGTCCTGCAGGCAGCGCATGATGTGGCGAGCGCGCTCGCTGGGGCTGCTCATGTAAAAGCCCATCAAGCCCTTGAAGCCGGGGTCCACATCGCTGCCGGCCAGGATCTTGTTATAGATCTTGAGCATTTCTGGCGGGGCGAATGCCTCTTCGGTGGCGATGCGAAGGTAGGGCTTGTTGGTCTCCGTGCTCATGATGATCTTTCTTGGAAGGGAAAAAGATGAGATCTTATTTAGCGTCTTGATCCCTCACAATACGCCAATTTCAGCGACCAGCTTTCTCGCTTCGCGATAAATCCCTTCTGTTCCTCAGCCCATGGACACGCTTGCCAACCTTCAGGCCTTCATCGCCGTGGCCGACGCCGGCAGCTTTTCGGAGGTGGGCCGGCGCCTGCAACTGGCGCCCTCGGTCATTGCCAAGCGCATCGACCAGCTGGAGTGGCGCATCAAGGCACCGCTGTTCGTGCGAACCACGCGCAAGCTCAGCCTCACCGACGTGGGCGAGCGCTACCTGCCCCTGGTGCGCACGCTGGTGCGTCAACTGGACGACACCCTGGCCGGGATGGCCCAGGCCAGTGGCGACCTGGAGGGCCACATCCGGGTGAAGGTTCCCACCACCCTGGGTACCCTCCACCTGAGCGAGCTGCTGCAGCGCTTCATGCGCGAACAGCCTCGCATCAGCATGGACATCGTGCTGGCCGACCGCACAGTCAACCCCCTGGAGGAAGGCTTCGATCTGGCCATTGGCGCCCTGCCCGAGCTCTACGGTCAGGTGCGGGATTTTGCGCTGGCGCCCATTCGCCGACGCCTGTGCGCCGCCCCGTCCTACCTCGAGCGGCGTGGTACCCCCACTCGGGTGAACGAACTGGTGGACCACGATTGCCTGGTGTTCATGACCTCTGGTTCGTTCTGGGAGTTCGACACTCCGCAGGGCCTCCTGGGTGTAGAAGTTCGCCCAAAGCTCAAGACCAACGACGGCGTGGCCCTGTGCCAGGCCTGCGTGCAGGGCATGGGCATCGGCATGATCTCGGACTACCTGGCGGCTCCGGCTCTGGCCCGCGGTGAGCTCGTGGAGGTCATGCCCGAGCTGAAATTCCCCGACATCTGGCTCAAGGCGCTGGTGCCGGTGCAGCGCCTGGACGTGCCACGCATCAGCATGCTGCTGCAATGGCTGAGCCAGCACCTGCAGCTCGAGCAGATCGTGCCCGAAGCGGGCGCCTGACCGGCCGGGCAGGCGCTGGCAGCCTTGCCAATTACCGTGGCCCGGTCTCGATCAAGGCCCCTATCGCATTGATTGGAACAATCAATAAAGATTTTCGATTGAAAGGTCCTATGATTCGGGCCATCCTGACGCAACAAGCGCAGGACTTTTTTTTCAACCTCATGGAGTTCACGTCGTGTCCCTGATCAACACCCCCGTCCAGCCGTTCAAAACCCAAGCCTTCCACAACGGCAAATTCATCGAAGTCAGTGATCAAAGCCTCAAGGGCAAGTGGTCCGTGCTGATCTTCATGCCGGCCGCCTTCACCTTCAACTGCCCCACCGAAATTGAAGACGCCGCCGACAACTACGCCGAGTTCCAGAAGGCCGGCGCCGAGGTCTACATCGTCACGACCGACACGCACTTCTCGCACAAGGTGTGGCACGAGACCTCCCCCGCCGTGGGCAAGGCCAAGTTCCCCCTGGTTGGCGACCCCACGCACCAACTGACCCGCGCTTTTGGCGTGCACATCGAGTCCGAAGGCCTGGCACTGCGCGGCACCTTCGTGATCAACCCTGACGGCATGATCAAGACCATGGAAGTGCACTCCAACGAGATCGCCCGTGACGTCTCCGAGACCCTGCGCAAGCTCAAGGCTGCCCAGTACACCGCCGCCAACCCCGGCCAAGTGTGCCCCGCCAAGTGGAAAGAAGGCGCCAAGACCCTGGCACCCTCGATCGATCTGGTCGGCAAGATCTAAGCATCCTGCAACCCGCCTTGCTCCGCAGGGCGCTGAGCGCAGCGCATGCCGGCCACAAGCCGAACGTGCGCTGTACCCAGCGAATCCCCGTATCGATGACCACTGGCCGGCGCCGCTGTGCGCAGCCACTGGACAAGCTCGCCCTGACCCCTGGAGATGAACATGCTCGACGACAGCCTCAAAGCCCAACTGCAGCAATACCTCGGCCTGCTGCGCCAGCCCATCCGCCTGATCGCCTCGCTCGATGACAGCGAGACCGGCGCGGACATGAAAAACCTGCTGGAGACCATCGTCAGCCTATCCGACAAGGTGACGCTCGACACCTCCGGCCAAGATGCCCGCCGCCCCTCCTTTGTGGTGGCGCGCGAGGGCGAAAGCCAGGGCGTGCGCTTTGCCGGCCTGCCCCTGGGCCATGAGTTCACCGCCCTGGTGCTGGCGCTGCTGTGGACCGGCGGCCACCCGCCCAAGGTCGAGCAGGAGGTGCTGGACAACATCCGCGCACTGGACGGTGACTTCCGCTTCGAGGTCTACATGTCCCTGTCCTGCCACAACTGCCCGGACGTGGTGCAGGCGCTCTCGCTCATGGCCATCTTCAACCCCCGCATCCAGACGGTGGTGATTGAAGGCGGCGCCTTCCAGAAAGAGGTGGAGGAGCGCCAGATCATGGCTGTGCCCATGGTTTTCCTCAATGGCCAGGTCTTCGGCTCGGGCCGCATGGATGTGGAAGAAATTGTCGCCAAGCTCGATACCGGCTCGGCCGCCCGCGAAGCAGCCAAGCTCGATGCCAAGGAAGCCTATGACATGCTGATCGTCGGCGGCGGCCCTGCCGGCGCGGCTGCAGCCGTGTACGCCGCACGCAAGGGCATCCGCACCGGCATCGCCACCGAGCGCCTGGGCGGCCAGGTCAATGACACCCTGGGCATCGAGAACTACATCTCCATCCTCGAGACCGATGGCCCCAAGCTGTCGGCCGCGCTCGAAGCCCACGTCAAGCACTACGGCGTCGAGACCCTCACGCAGCAGCGCGCCGTGGCCCTCATCCCCGCCTCCGAGCCCGGTGGCCTGGTGCAGGTGCGCATGGAGAGCGGTGGCACGCTCAAGGCGCGCAGCGTGATCCTCTCCACCGGCGCGCGCTGGCGCAATGTGAACGTGCCTGGCGAGCAGGAGTACAAGAACAAGGGCGTAGCCTACTGCCCGCACTGCGACGGCCCGCTCTTCAAGGGCAAGCGGGTCTCCGTGATCGGCGGGGGCAACTCCGGCGTGGAAGCGGCCATCGATCTGGCCGGCGTGGTGCAGCACGTCACGCTGGTGGAATTCGCCGAGCAGCTCAAGGCCGACGCGGTGCTGGTGGCAAAGCTCAAAAGCCTGCCTAATGTGAGCATCGTCACGAACGCCCAGACGACCGAAATCACGGGCGAGGGCGGCAAGGTCAATGGCCTGCGCTACAAAGACCGTGCCACCGGCCAGGAGACCACGGAGGCGCTGGAAGGCGTGTTCGTGCAGATCGGCCTGGTGCCCAACACCGAGTGGCTCAAAGGCACCTTAGCTCTGAGCCGCTTCGGAGAGATTGAGGTCGATGCCAAGGGCCACACCAACCTGCCCGGCGTGTTCGCGGCCGGCGATTGCACCACGGTGCCCTTCAAGCAGATCATCATTGCCGCAGGTGACGGGGCCAAGGCCGCACTGGCCGCCTTCGACCACCTGATGCGCCTGCCGGTGCCGGCCAAGGAAGCCGTGGCCGCCTGAACACCAGGGGCATCTGACAGAAAAACGGCCCTGCGGGGCCGTTTTCATGGCGCTCAGGCGTTGCCCAGAGACAGGCCCCAGCGCGCCAGGGCCGCGTCGTCGGACACCCGGGCGTCCACCCAGCGCGCACCCTCGGGCGTGGCTTCTTTCTTCCAGAAAGGCGCCTGGGTCTTGAGGTAGTCCATCAGGAACTCGCAGGCCATGAAACTCTGGCCCCGGTGGGCAGAGCTCACGGTCACCAGCACGATCTGGTCGGTGGGATGCAGTAGCCCCACGCGGTGCACCACGCGGGCGGCGTAGATGTCAAAGCGCTGCAAGGCCTGGTCGATCATGGCCTCGATGGCTTTTTCCGTCATGCCCGGGTAGTGCTCCAGTTCCATGGACTGCACCTCGCCCTGCACCACCGCGGTGTCCCGCTCCAGGTGCTGGTGGCGGTCGCGCACGGTGCCGATAAAGCTGCACACGGCACCCACCCGCCTGTCCTGCGCGCGAAGCGACTCTACCTCGGCACCCAGGTCAAAGTCTTCGGTTTGGATGCTCACGCGCGCCATGGCTCAGCCCCCCGTCACCGGTGGAAAGAACGCGACTTCGCAGCCCTCACTCAGGGCAGCTGATTCGTCACTCATGGTCTGGTTGAGCGCCGCACGCACCGGGCGGCTGCGGGCCAGCGCCTGGGCATGGGCCGTGTCGCGAGCGATCAGCTCGTCGCGCAGCTGCGCCAGGGTGAGCGCTGTGGTCTCGCAGCTTTCGCCCGGGCCCAGGGCCTCGCGCAGCGAGGCAAAGTACTTGATCTGGATCTTCATCAGCGGATGCCATCCATCAGGGAAGACAGGGGAATGAAACGCACGAGTTCGCCCGGGGCAATGACGCGGCCAGGCGGGTTGTCCACCAGCCCGTCGGCCCACTGAGCCGAAGTCAGCACGCCCGAGCTCTGGTTGGGGAACAGCTCGACCCCGCCTTGTGCATTGCGGCGCACGCGCAAGAACTCGCGCCGCTTGTCGGCCTTGGGCCAGGCGAAGTGGGCGGGCAGGCTCAGGGCCTCAGGCTCGGTGGCCTGGGCGCCCTGCAAGCGCAAGAGGAAGGGCCGCACCAGCAGCAGAAAAGTCACGAAGCTGGAGACGGGGTTGCCCGGCAGGCCAATGAAATGCGCAAAGCCCTGGTCATGACGAACGCGCCCGTAGGCAAAGGGCTTGCCCGGCTTGATGGCAATCTGCCAGAGGTGCAACTCGCCCAGGTCCTGCACGGCGGGCTTGATGTGGTCTTCCTCACCCACCGACACGCCGCCGCTGGTGAGAATCAGGTCGTGCTGCCGGGCTGCCTCGGCCAGCGCCTGCACGGTGGCCTCGCGGCGATCGGGCACGATGCCCAGATCGCTCACCTCGCAGCCCAGGCGCTGCAGCAAGGCGCGCAGGAAAAATCGGTTGGAGTTGTAGACGGCCCCGGGCGGCATGGCCTCGGGGGCCACCTGGCCTGGCATCACCAGCTCATCGCCGGTGGAAAACAGCGCCACCCGTGGACGGCGCGCCACCGGCAACTGGGCAAAGCCGATGCTCGCAGCCAGACCCAGCGAAGCAGGTGAGAGGCGCTGGCCCGCGGCCAGCACCACCGCGCCTTGGGCCACATCCTCGCCACGGCGACGTATCCATTGGCCTGGCGTGGGCAGCACCTTCACTTCCACCGCAGCGCCCTCGAGCACAGTGCAGTCCTCCTGCATCACGATGGCATCGGCCCCGGGCGGGACGGGGGCGCCCGTGAAAATCCGGGCCGCCGAGGCCGGCGCCAGCGGCTGGCCGCTGCTGCCGGCGGCAATGCGCTGGGAGACGGTGAGTACCGGCGAGCGCTGCAGGTCCTCGACCCGCACGGCGTAACCGTCCATGGAGCTGTTGTCGTGGCCCGGCACATCCAGGGCCGAACGCAGGTCGCTGGCCAACACGCGGCCATCGGCATCGAAAGTCGAGACCGACTCGGTGGCCAGCACGGGCTGAGCCTGGCGCAGCAGGTCTTGCAGGGCATCGTCCAGCGGCAGCAGGGGCGCGCGCTGCGCCAGGCCAGGGGGAAGCGAACTCATGGAATGGGACAAGTTGGCAGGCCCTGGGCGCTACACCCGCCCTGCGGGCCTGTGGTTGAAATCGTCTTGATTGTCGACGAGGAAGGCGACGACTGCCGCGGGGTCATTGATGTCCAGCACGGGCAGCGGGGTGGGCTCGGGCAGGCGGGCCGCATCGTCGGTGGCGATGGCGCGGATGAAGGCATCCTGGGGGCACAGCACCGGGCGCGGAGATTCGCCGGACGCCTCGGCACGCCAGACCTCGATC
>CANGYC010000040.1 GCA_947457975.1 Comamonadaceae bacterium
CTGCGTGAAATCGGCAGCCAGGTCGGCGCTGTGGTGGCCCAGTGCGACCACCTCGCCCAGCAGGGACAGGCTGCGCTGCAGCTCCCAGCCAAGCTGGCCGTCCTTGCCCAGCAGCAAAATCTTCATGCGTCTGAGCCGTACTGGGTCTGCACCCAGTCGCGGTAGGCGCCGCTTTGCACCCGGCTGACCCAGCCAGGGTTATCCAGGTACCAGCGCACGGTTTTGCGGATGCCAGACTCGAAGGTCTCGGCGGGCCGCCAGCCCAGTTCCTCGTGCAGCTTGCGCGCATCGATGGCGTAGCGGCGATCGTGGCCCGGGCGGTCGGTCACGTGCGTGATCTGTCCCCGGTAGGACTGGCCGTCAGCGCGGGGCTGCAACTCGTCGAGCAGGTCGCACAGGGTGTGCACGATCTCGATGTTGGCTTTCTCGTTCCAGCCGCCCACGTTGTAAACCTCGCCCAGGCGCCCGGCCTCCAGCACGCGGCGGATGGCACTGCAGTGGTCCTTCACGTAGAGCCAGTCGCGGATTTGCATGCCATCGCCGTAGACAGGCAGGGGCTTGCCTGCCAGGGCGTTGACGATCATCAGCGGGATGAGCTTTTCCGGAAAATGAAAAGGCCCGTAGTTGTTGCTGCAGTTGGTGGTCAGCACCGGCAGGCCATAAGTGTGGTGGTAGGCCCGCACCAGGTGGTCGCTGGCGGCCTTGCTGGCGCTGTAGGGGCTGTTGGGCTCGTAGCGGTGGGTTTCGGTGAAGGCGGCATCACCTGCGGCCAGCGAGCCGTAAACCTCGTCGGTGGAGACATGCAGGAAGCGAAAAGCCTCTTTCGCCGCAGGCTCGAGGCCGCCCCAGTAGGCCCGCACGGCCTCGAGCAGGCGGAAGGTGCCCAGCACATTGGTCTGGATGAAATCCTCGGGGCCGAGGATGGAGCGGTCCACATGCGATTCGGCCGCAAAGTTCAGCACCGCCCGGGGCCGGTGCTCGGCCAGCAGCCGCGCGAGTAGTTCGGCATCGGCGATGTCACCCTGCACGAAGATGTGGCGCGCATCCTGGGAGACGCTGGCCAAGGTCTCCAGGTTACCGGCGTAGGTGAGCTTGTCCAGGTTGAGAACAGGCTCCGCGCCGGGCTGGGCCAGCCAGTCCAGCACAAAGTTGCCGCCGATGAAACCAGCACCGCCGGTCACCAAGAGGGTCATGGTCGAAAGGAATAAATCAAAAGAACCCGGACACGCAGGCGGCCCAGGGCTGGCTCATCGATTCTAGGGTGGCGCCCAGGCCCCAAGAAAAACACCCGCCGGGGCGGGTGCTCTGCTGGGGAATGCCGGACGACTCAGGCCGCGCGGGCCTGGTCCAGGCACTGGCCGAGTTGGCTGAAGTACTGGTTGGCGACCGGGGTGGGCTGCACGTACTTGATGCGGTTATCCGACTCATCGGCCACCAGGGTGATCACGCCTTTTTTGCGCAGAGACTTCAGGCGCCGGTGCGCGGTGGTCGAGGACACGTCGGTGGACATGCCCATGGCCTGCAACACGGTGATCTGCTTGCCGCTGTGCCAGACCGTGGCAAACAGGTTCAGCAAGCGCTCTTCCACCGGGTCCAGCACCGGGAAATCCGGCAGGGACCGCACGCCCTGAACCAAGTTCAAAAAACGCAGATAAGTGGAAGAGTGTGAACTTTGGCTGAACATGGGGCGATGATAAACCTTGATATCCGCCCTGTCTGCTCGCCAACCCAGCAAGCCCATCGGTGAATACACGTATTAGAGCGCCCGCCCTAAGCAGGCGCGCCCCAAATGTCTATATTCATGGAACCATCTTCATGAAGGGCGTCTGACCATGGCAAAACACACTGATGATTCCATTGGCTCATCGGCGGCCGAGGCCGCCGAGCGGGTCAAGGCCTCGGCCCAGCAGATCTGGCTGGCCGGCCTGGGCGCCTTTGCCAAAGCCCAGCAGGAAGGCGGCAAGGTGTTCGAGTCCCTGGTGGCCGACGGCGTGAACCTGCAGCGCAAAACCCAGGCCAGCGCCCAGACCCAGATGGCCGAGGCCACGGAGAAACTCAGCGCACTGGCCGGCGGTTTGTCCTCCCGGGCAGGGCAGCAGTGGGACCGGCTGGAAGGCATCTTCGAGGAACGGGTGGCCAAGGCCCTGGAGCGCTTGAACATGGCATCCCGCGACGACCTCGATGCCTTGAACCAGCGCATCGATGAACTCCAGGCCCAGGTGCGCCAACTCAGCGCCAAGCCCGCCAGCGCCCGGCGCACGCCGGCACGTCCCGGCACCCGCGCGGCTGCCAAGACAGCCGTCAAGACAGCGTCCAAACCGAGCGCCAAGCGGGGCAAGGCCAGCCGCTGAGCCGCCCGCCTGAGGGGCAGCGCTCTTTGCAGTCTGCGGCCACTGGGGTAGAGTGATTCGCAGAAGAACCCCAAGAGGCAAGGCATGGCAAAGAAAGCGCCACGTCGGACTGCAGAACGCATCCTCGAAGCCGCGCTGGCATTGTTCAACCGCTATGGCGAGCCCAATGTCTCCACCACGGCCATCTCCGCCGAGCTGGGCATCAGCCCGGGCAACCTCTACTACCACTACCCGGCCAAGGACGAACTGGTCAACGCCCTCTTCGAGCGCTACGAGCAGGCGCTCGAAAGCCTCCTGGCCGCAGGCGGCGAGGTGGAGGACGTAGAAGATGCCTGGTTCTTCATGCACACCCTGTTCGAGCGGGTCTGGCAGTACCGCTTCCTCTACCGCGATCTGAACCACCTGCTCAGCCGCAACCGCCTGCTCGAGACGCGATTGAAGCTGCTGCTGCAACACAAGACCCAGGCGCTGCAGGCCATGCTGCACAGCATGCGCCGGCAAGCCCTGCACATGGACAGCCAGGACGTCGAGGCCACAGCCACCAGCATGACGGTGCTGCTGACCTACTGGCTGAGCTTTGAATACGTGTGCGACCCGCGCCACGCCCTCGAGCCCGACAACGCCCAGGCCGCCCTGCTGCGGGGAGCCCACCACGTGCTGGGCCTGCTGGGTCCGCACCTGGCGCCGCAGCAGCGCGAGCACCTGCAGGGTCTGGTCGGGGCCTATGCGCCCCGGGCCACCTGAGGAACGCAGCGCCCATGCACCGCCTGTTCGCACGCACGCTCAGCCTGGCCAGATGGCAGAGCCGCTGGCCGCAGGACAAGCCTGCTTGGTGTCGCCCACAAGGTCCAGTGGGCGACCGTGTGCAAGCGGGCTTGCGGGACTGAAGCCGCACCAGGCGCAGTGGCTTGGCGCCTGCGCGCCTTGAGCTCTTGCAGAATGGGCGTTTTGCAAAGGATCGCGCATGCCCGCAACCGAGGTGTCCCGCCCACCGTCCCGCCAACAGGTGCGGGGCGCCTGCCCGCACGACTGTCCCGACACCTGCGCCCTGCTCACCACCGTGGAGGACGGCGTGGCCCAGCGCGTGGACGGCAACCCGGCGCATGCCCACACGGCCGGGGCGCTGTGCACCAAGGTGGCGCGATACACCGAGCGCAGCTACCACCCCGAGCGCGTGCTGCAGCCCCTCCGGCGGAGCGGCCCCAAGGGCAGCGGCCAGTTCACGCCCGTGAGCTGGGAGGAGGCACTCGAGGATATTGCCGCACGGCTCAAAGCCATCAGCGACCCGCAGGCCATCCTGCCCTACAGCTACGCCGGCACCATGGGCCAGGTGCAGGGCGAGTCCATGGCGGCACGCTTTTTCCACCGGCTGGGCGCCTCACAGCTGGACCGCACCATCTGCGCCTCCGCCGGCGGCGAGGGCCTCACGCACACGCTGGGCGGCAAGGTGGGCATGAAGGTCGAGCACTTTGCCGAGAGCCGGCTCATCCTCATCTGGGGCAGCAATTCAATTGGCAGCAATTTGCATTTCTGGCGCCACGCGCAGGAAGCCAAGCGGCAGGGCGCCAAGCTCGTGTGCATCGATCCGCGGCGCAGCGAGACGGCCGACAAATGCCATGAACACCTGCAGCTGCTGCCGGGCACCGACGCGGCCCTGGCTCTGGCGCTGATGCATGAGCTCATCACGCACGACTGGCTGGACCACGACTACATCGAACGCCACACCCTGGGCTGGCCGCAGCTCAGGGAGCGCGCCCTGCAGTGGCCGCCCGAGCGGGCCGCTCAGGTGTGCGGCCTACCCGTCGAGCAGATCCGCCAGCTTGCCCGGGACTACGGCAGCACCCAGCCCGCCGCCATCCGCCTGAACTACGGCATGCAGCGGGTGCACGGGGGCGGCAACGCCACGCGGGCCGTGGCCTGCCTGCCCGCGCTGGTGGGCGCCTGGCGCCACCGCGCAGGCGGCCTGTTGATGTCGAGCTCGGGCCATTTCCCCGTGCAGACCCAGGCCCTGCAGCGCCCTGAGCTGCGGCGCGGCCCCAGCCGCACCATCAACATGAGCACCATCGGCCGGGACCTGCTGCGCCCGGCCAGCGCCGAGTTCGGCCCGCGCATTGAGGCACTCATCGTCTACAACAGCAACCCCGTGGCGGTGGCGCCCGAATCGGGCCAGGTGGTGCAGGGCTTCCGCCGCGAAGACCTGTTCACCGTGGTGCTCGAGCACTTCATGACCGACACCGCCGACCATGCCGACTACGTGCTGCCGGCCACCACGCAGCTGGAACACTGGGACATCCACGCGAGCTACGGCCACACCGACGTGCTGCTCAACCGGCCGGCCATCGCCCCTGTGGGCGAGGCTCGGTCCAACACCACGTTCTTCCGCCAGCTGGCCAGACGCATGGGCTTTGAGGAGCCCTGCTTCGCCGATGACGACGAAAGCCTGTGCCGCAGCGCCTTTGGCAAGCAGGTGGACTTCGAGGAGCTGCTGGCACACGGCTTTGCCAGCCTGAAGCTGCCCGACGCGCCCTATGCCGAAGGCGGCTTTCCCACCCCCAGTGGTCGCTGCGAATTTTTCAGCCAGCGCCTGGCCGACCAAGGCCTCGATGGCCTGCCCGACCATGTGCCCAACCGGGAGGTGGCCGGCAGCTCCAAGCAGTACCCGCTGGCCATGATCTCACCGCCAGCGCGCCACTTCCTGAACTCCACCTTTGTGAACGTGAAGAGCCTGCGCGACATCGAGACCGAGCCCGTGCTGGAGATCCACCCCCAGGATGCGCAAAGCCGCGGCGTGACAGACGGCGCCGTGGTGCGCGTCTTCAACGACCGCGGCAGCTACCACTGCCGGGCGCGGGTGAGCGAGCGCGCACGCCCCGGCGTGGTGGTGGGGCTGGGCATCTGGTGGCGCAAGATGGGCCTGGCCGGCACCAACGTGAACGAAGTCACCAGCCAGGAGCTCACCGACCTGGGCCGCGCACCCGTCTTCTATGACTGTGCCGTCGAGGTGGCGCCCGAGCCAGTCGCATGAAGCACTGGCGATTCCTGGGGGCCTTGCTCTGCAGCCTGCTGCTGCCCGGCTGCGCCAGCACGCACTACTACTGGCAGGCCGTGAGCGGGCACCTCAGCCTGATGCAGGCCGCGCGCCCCATCGACGACTGGCTGCAGGACGCGCAGGCCCCCGAGCGCCTGAAAACGCGGCTGGCGCTGGCCGCACGCATGCGCGCCTTCGCGGCGCAGCAGCTGCACCTGCCCGACAACCCCAGCTACCAGCGCTATGCCGACCTGCAGCGGCCGGCTGCCGTGTGGAACGTGGTGGCCGCGCCGGCGCTCTCGCTGAAGGCGCAGCAGTGGTGCTTTCCGGTGGCCGGCTGCGTGAGCTACAAGGGCTACTTCAGCGAGGCCCAGGCCCGGCAGGTGGCCCAAGAGCTGCAGGCGCAAGGCCTGGATGCGGCCGTGCTGGCCGTGCCGACCTACTCCACCCTGGGTTGGCTGAACTGGGCGGGTGGCGACCCGCTGCTGAACACCTTCATCGGCTACCCCGAAGGCGAACTGGCGCGCATCATCTTCCACGAGCTGGCCCACCAGGTGGTCTATGTGGCCGGCGACACGGCCTTCAACGAGTCGTATGCCACGGCGGTCGAGCGCCTGGGGGGCCAGGCCTGGCTGGCCCAGGCCGGCGATGAGGTGCGTGCGCAGTTCGCTGTCCATGAGGCCAGGCGGCGGCAGTTCAGGCAGCTGGCGCTGGCGCTCCGGCGCGAACTGGCCGAACTTTATGGCGAGCCCGCGAACCTGCTGGACGAGGAGCCTGCCGCGCCAGACCGCCGCGCCGCGCCACCTGCGCGCAGCGCCGCCGAGCGCCAGCACCTGCTGGCGCGCAAGGAGTCGGCCTTTGAACGTTTTCGCCTGCGCTACGCCGAGCTCCGGGCCCACTGGGGCGGCTACGCGGGCTACGACGCCTGGGTGGCCCGCAGCAACAACGCCGCCCTGGCCGCCGTGGCCGACTACGAAGACCTGAGTCCGGCCTTCGAGGCGCTCTTTCACCAGGCCGGCAGCTGGCCACGCTTTCACCAGGAGGTGCAGCGTCTGGCCCGGATGCCGCGGGCCGAGCGGCGGGCGGTCCTGCGCGCGGCGGCCCAGCAGCCGGCCCCGCTGCAGGCGGCACAATAGCGCGGCCCTTCCGTTTCACCCCCGCAGCCATGGCACAGATCCTCATCGAACGCGAACACCAACTCGGCCTGGCCCAGGCCCGCCTCACCGCCGCCCGCTGGGTGGAGGAAGCAGAGCAGACCTTCGACATGCGCTGCACCTACCAGCAGGGCGACACCGGCGACTCGGTGAGCTTTTCGCGCCCGGGGCTCTCCGGCACGCTGGAGGTCAGCGGCGAGGCCTTTCGCCTGCAGGCGCAGCTGGGCTTTCTGCTCAGCGCCTTCAAGGAGCGCATCGAAGCCGAGGTCCAGAAGAACCTAGATGCGCTGATTGCGGCGCACCAAGCACAGGCCTGAAGTCCATGAACACCGCTGCCTCTACACACGGTCCTTTGAAGGGCCTGAAAGTCATCGAGCTCGGCCAGCTGATCGCCGGCCCCTTTGCCGCCAAGACCCTGGCCGACTTTGGCGCCGAGGTCATCAAGATCGAGCCGCCGACGGGTGGCGATCCGCTGCGCCAGTGGCGCCTGATCAAGGACGGCACCTCGGTGTGGTGGCAGGTGCAGTCCCGCAACAAGCGCTCAGTGGCGCTGGACCTGAGGAAACCCGAGGCGCAGGAGATCGTGCGCAAGCTCGCCACCGAAGCCGACGTGGTGGTCGAGAACTTCCGTCCCGGCGCCATGGAAGGCTGGGGCCTGGGGCCCGAGGTGCTGCAGGGCCTGAACCCACGACTCATCATGCTGCGGGTCAGCGGCTACGGCCAGACCGGCCCCTACCGCGACCGGCCCGGCTTTGGCGTGGTGGGCGAGGCCATGAGCGGCCTGCGCCACCTCACCGGCGAGCCCGGACGCGTGCCGGTGCGCGTGGGCATCAGCATTGGCGATACGCTGGCGGCCCTGCACGGCGTCATCGGCATCCTGATGGCCCTGCACCACCGCCACCAGAGCGGGCGCGGCCAGGTCATCGACGTGGCGCTCTATGAGGCGGTGTTCAACTGCATGGAAAGCCTGCTGCCCGAGTACAGCGCCTTCGGCGCCGTGCGCGGCCCGGCCGGCAGCGCCCTGCCCGGCATCGCACCCACCAACGCCTATGCCTGCGCCGACGGCGCCTACGCCCTGGTGGCGGGCAACGGCGACAGCATCTTCAAGCGCCTGATGCACTGCATCGGCCGGCCTGATCTTGCCGACGACGCCGAGCTGGGGAGCAATGCAGGCCGTGTCAAGCGCGTGGAAGAACTCGACGCGGCCATCGGCGCCTGGACCGCGGGCCTGCCGGTTGATCAGGTGCTGGACGCACTGGCCGCCGCCGAGGTGCCCTCGGGCAAGATCTACACCGTGGCCGACATCGCAGCCGATGCGCACTACGCGGCACGCGGCATGCTTGAGCAGGTGCAATTGGAGGACGGCAGTGCGCTCACGGTGCCGGGCTTCGTGCCCAAGCTCTCGGCCACGCCCGGCGGCCATGTGCGCAACGCCCCGCGCCTGGGCCAGGACACCGACGCGGTGCTGCGCGAGGTGGGCCTGAACGAGGCGCAGATCGCCGAGCTGCGCGCGCGCGGCGTGGTGGCCTGAAGAAATTCAGTCCAGCGAGCCGATCAGCTCGATGTACTGGCGCATGGCGTCCTCGCGCGCCGTGCCCTTAAGGCCATTCCAGGCCTCCCACTTGGCACGGGCCACGGGGTCTGAAAACCCGGGGCGCGGCTGGTCGTTATCACCCTGGCTGCCTTGCTTGTAGAGCGCATAGAGCTTGAGCAAGGTGGCGTTGTCCGGGCGCTCGGTGAGGTGCTGTGAGTCGGTGCGGGCCTGCTCGAAGGCGGCCTGGAGGTCGGTGGAATCGGTCATGCGGGCATCCTAGCGCAGCGCATCCCCTGTAGGAGCCCAGTCCCTGGGCGATTGACCACGCCCCAGAGCCACGGGCTCATTCCAAGGCCATCGCCCAGGGGACTGGGCTCCTACTGGAAGGCCACTTCCGAAAAACTGCGCAGCTTGCGGCTGTGCAGCTGAGAAAGCGCCTGCCCCCGCAGCAACTCCACGGTGCGGATACCGATGCGCAGGTGCTGATCCACCCGCTCGCGGTAGAAGTGGTTGGCCATGCCGGGCAACTTGATCTCGCCGTGCAGGGGCTTGTCACTCACGCACAGCAGCGTGCCGTAGGGCACGCGAAAGCGAAAGCCGTTGGCGGCAATGGTGGCGCTTTCCATGTCCAGGGCGACTGCGCGGCTTTGGGAAAAGCGGCGTTGCGGTTGGTTGCCCGGCAGCAGCTCCCAGTTGCGGTTGTCGGTAGAGGCCACGGTGCCGGTGCGCATGATGCGCTTGAGCTCGGGCCCCTGCAAATGCGTGACGTCCTCCACCGCCTGCTGCAGCGCCTGCTGGATCTCGGCCAGGGCCGGAATCGGTACCCACAGCGGCAGCTCCTCGTCAAGCACATGGTCCTCGCGCACATAGCCGTGGGCCAGCACGTAGTCGCCCATCTGCTGGCTCGAACGCAGGCCCGCGCAGTGGCCCAGCATGATCCAGGCGTGCGGACGCAACACCGCCACATGGTCAGTGATGTTCTTGGCGTTGGCCGGACCCACGCCGATGTTGACCATGCTGATGCCCGAGCGGTCGGCTCGCAGCAGGTGGTAGCCCGGCATCTGCGGCAGGCGCGGCGGGGCAGTGCCCAGTTCATCGCCCGGCTGGGCCGGTAGGCCCACCCGGCGCGTGACCACATTGCCCGGCTCCACGAAGGCCACATAGGGGCTGTCGGGCCGGCGCATTTCCTCGTGGCCCAGGCGCACGAACTCGTCAATATAGAACTGGTAGTTGGTGAACAGCACGAAGTTCTGAAACCAGTCGGGCGAGGTGCCGGTGTAGTGGCGCAGCCGCTGCAGCGAATAGTCCACACGGGCGCCCGTAAAAAGCGACAGCGGGAGCGGCTCGCCCGGCTGGGGCTCCCAGGTGCCGTTGGCGATGCCGTCGTCCATGGCGGCGAGGTCCGGCAGGTCGAACACATCGCGCATGAGCATGCGCCGCTCGGGGCTGAGCTCGCCCTCGATGTGCTCGTGCTCGGCAAAGGAAAAATGCACCGGGATCGGCTGGTGGCTGGTGCCCACCTCCAGTTCCACCGAGTGGTTCTGCAGCAAGAGCCTGAACTGCTCCAGGTAGTACGGCCCGAAGAGATCGGGCCGGGTCAGCGTGGTCTCATAGGTGCCGGGGCCAGCCACGAAGCCGTAGCTGAGTTGGTCGATGTCGGGCGCCTGCAGCATGGCACGGGCCACGGTCTGGGTCTGCACACGCACAAAGGGGTAGCAGGCGCGCACCCGGCCCGCAGGCAGCTGGCCCGCCACGTAGCGGCGCATGCTTTCCCGCAGGTGCGTGATCTGCTGCGCATAGATGCGCTGCACCTGGGCCAGGGCGGCTTCGGCATCGCGGTAGCGGCTGGGGGCAATGAAAGTGGGAGTCATGGACATGAAGCCATTGTGAAGGGCCCACGTGACAAGTTGGCGAATCCGCAGCGCGCCTGTTCGCGCAGGGTGGCCAATTCCTGGTCGGCTGTGAGATGGATGCCTAAGGTTGCGTCAAACGCAGCCTTGGTGGCGCCGATAATCCGGCGATGCAATCTTCACCCTCCCCTGCCACCGGCTTTGCCAGCCTGGGCCTGCCGCCCGACGTGCTGAGCAACCTGGAACAGCTGGGCTACCGGGCCATGACGCCCATCCAGGCCGCCGCCTTACCGCCAGCCCTGCGGGGCCATGACCTGATTGCACAGGCCAAAACAGGCAGCGGCAAGACCGCCGCCTTCGGCCTGGCCCTGCTGGACCGCCTGAACCCCCGCTTCTTCGGTGTGCAGGCCCTGGTGCTGTGCCCCACGCGCGAGCTGGCCGACCAGGTGGCCACCGAGCTGCGGCGCCTGGCGCGGGCCCAGGACAACATCAAGCTGGTCACCCTGTGCGGTGGTGTGCCGCTGCGCAACCAGCTGGCCAGCCTGGCGCATGGCGCGCATATCGTGGTGGGCACGCCCGGGCGCGTGATGGACCACCTGGAACGCCAGAGCCTGGCACTGGGCGAACTCAAAACCCTGGTGCTGGACGAAGCCGACCGCATGCTGGACATGGGCTTTCATGACGACATGGTCAAGGTGGCCAGCCACTGCCCGAAGGAGCGGCAGACCCTGCTGTTTTCCGCCACCTTCCCGGACAGCATCGCCGAGCTCAGTCGCCGCTTCATGCGCGATCCGCAGCGCATCACGGTGGAGGCCCAGCACGCGCCGGGCAAGATCACGCAGCGCTGGTACGAGGTAACGCCCAGCCAGCGCCTGCATGCGGTGGGCCGGGTGTTGCGGCACTTCCGCCCCGCCAGCGCCTTGGCTTTTTGCAACACCAAGGCGCAGTGCCGCGACCTGGTGCAAGTGCTGCAGGCCGAGGGCATCGCGGCGCTGGCACTGCATGGCGACCTGGAGCAGCGCGACCGCGACCAGGTGCTGGTGCAGTTCGCCAACCGCAGCTGCAGCGTGCTGGTGGCCACCGATGTGGCCGCGCGCGGCCTGGACATTGCGCAGCTGGAGATGGTGATCAACGTGGAGGTCACTCCCGACCCCGAGGTGCATGTGCACCGCATCGGCCGCACCGGCCGCGCAGAGGCCGAGGGTCTGGCCATCAACCTGGCGAGTCTCGACGAGATGGGCGCAGTCGGCCGCATCGAGCTGCTGCAGAAAACCGAGTCCACCTGGAGCCCGCTGGCTGAACTCGGCGACGCTGCCGGCGAGCCCTTGCTCGCGCCCATGCGCACGCTGCAGATCTCGGGCGGCCGCAAGGCCAAGCTGCGCGCCGGCGACGTGCTGGGCGCGCTCACGGCCGACATGGGCTTTGCGCGCGAACAGGTGGGCAAGATCAATGTGAATGATTTCTCCACCTATGTGGCCGTGAACCGCGAGATCGCCGAACTGGCGCTGCGCAAGCTCTCCAGTGGCAGGGTCAAGGGCAAAAGCGTGAAGGTGCGCTTGCTCGATGGACACGACGAGCACCCCAGCGCTGGGTTTGAGCATGACTGAGCCGCCAGCGCGGCCAGAACCCGAACGGGGACTGGCGGTGGTGCTCGGTGCCGGAGGCGGGCTGGGCGCAGCGCTGGTCGAGGCGCTGCAACGGCCTGAGGGGGCTACGGGCGGCCACGTGTTGGCGCTGGGTCGCTCCAGCACGCCGGCCATCGACTACGCGGACGAAGCCAGCTTGCACAATGCGGCCGCCTGGGTGAGCGCGCACTGTGAAGCGCAGCACACCGAGCTGCGCCTGCTGCTGGTGGCCAGCGGCTTCTTGCATGGCGCCAGTGGCCAGCCCGAGCGCAGCTGGGCGCACCTGGAGCCGGCCTACTTGCGCCAGGTGTTTGAGGTCAACGCCATCGGCCCGGCCCTGGTGATGAAGCACTTCTTGCCCCTGCTGCCCAAGACCGGCCGCTGTGTGGCCGGCTTTGTCTCGGCCAAGGTCGGCAGCATTGGCGACAACGCGCTGGGCGGATGGTATGGCTACCGCGCGTCCAAGGCCGCCCTCAACCAGCTCGTCAAGACAGCGGCGATTGAACTCAAGCGCCGCAATCCGCAAGCGCTGTGCGTGGCGCTGCACCCGGGGACGGTGGCCACGGCCTTGTCGGCGCCGTTTTCCAAAAGTGGCCTGAACGTGCGGCAGCCCGCCGTCGCGGCCGATGAGCTGCTCAGCGTGCTGGCCGGCCTGGACGCCAGCTGCAGCGGGCAGTTGGTGGATTACCAAGGAAAGGTGCTGCCATGGTGACGCAGGCTCCCGTGGGCGATCAGGCCCTCCAGGCATTCTGGCCGGCCAGCGGCTTTGACCGCCTGCAGCGCGATGCGCGCGGCTGGCTGCGGCCCACCGACGACTACCTGCGGCTCTTCCTCGCCCGGCCCGAACTCGCGCTGGTGGAGGAGTCCTGTCCCAACGAGCGCAAGCTGCATGCGGCCTTGCAAGCGGCTCCGTCGCGCGCGGTGGCGCAGGTCGAGTTGGCCGCGATCAGCGATGCGGACGCGCGCGAGAGCTACACCTTGTTTGTGAACTTCCGCGATGCGCTGCTGGCTGCGGGCAGCCTGGAGGGCTGCTACCTGGGCCTGTTCAGGCGCGGCGTGATGGGTGTGCCGCCGCTGTTCCTGGACCTGCTGGCCCAGGCCATCGTTCAGAACGTGCTGCACGACAGCCAAGACATGTACGAACGGCGCGCGGCTGAAATGCTGTTCAGGCCGCAGCGCATTTCCATCACGGATGGGCAGATTCTGGCCGGCGACCTGGCTGTGCTGGACATGCTCAAAGAAACCGGCGGCCTGGGCGACATCGGGCGCCTGCTGGCCGAAGCCAAAGCGCCCATGCGCGAAGTCCAGGTGCAGGTGCTCAGCGTCGAGAACGCCGGCGTGTATGCACAGTCAGGTGGCCGCCACAACTTCTTGCTGGACCTCACGCACTCGATGACCAACGACCTGAGCCACGGCCTGGTGCTGACCATGACGCGTGCCCGCTCGGGCCTGACCGCACTGGCGCGGGTGCTGGAAAAGTGGGTGCACCACTTTTTGGGCACCCAG
>CANGYC010000041.1 GCA_947457975.1 Comamonadaceae bacterium
GCCAGCAGGCACGGGATGGCCAGTTGCACGACACCCAGCATGGCGAGCCAGCCGATGTCGTGCGCGCTGGCCTGCAGCGGCCAGGCCAGCGGCAGCGCCAGCCCGGCGGAGATGAGCGCGCCCAGCAGCACGGCCGGCAGCATGTCGGCCGGCTCGACACCCCGGGCCGCCTGCGACTTGAGGTGCTGCAGCAGCGTCCAGTTGACGGCCGCCGCCACCGGCACCGCCAGCGCCACCAGCGTGCCCAGCCACTGGCGCGCATCGCCGCCCTGCACGTTGGCACCGTGCATCCAGGCAATGCCGACACCGGCCAGCGCGATGGCCACCCAGGTGCGCAGTTCGAGCCGGTGCCCGAGCACGGCGCGCGACAGCAGCGCGGTGAACAGCGGGCCCACGGCCATCGTCACCAGCACATTGGCCACCGAGGTGAGCGTGAGCGCCACCATGAAGGCCGTGAACATGACGCTCCAGCACACGCCCGACAGCCACAGCGCGCGCCCACCGGCGCGCAGCGTGGCCATCAGCTGCCGCGGCCCGCGCAGCGCCAGCAAGAGCACCACCAGACCCAGCGCGTTGAAGGCACTGCGCCAGAACGTCACCTCGAAAGCCGCCGCGCCTTCGAGCCAGCGCGACACGACACCGGCGATGCTCCACATCAGGGTGACGGCCAGCATCGTGACAAGGGCCTGGGGTCGGGTCATGCGGGCAGTCGTGGGGTTCTGGAACCGATGAAAAAAGGGCTGCCCGGTCGGGGCAGCCCTCGATTCTGAGCGATCGGGCCCGAGGCCCGACCGTGCAACGGCGCCGAATCAGTCGGCGCGCTGGCGGCGGCGAGCCGCGGCACCGATGGCCAGCAGGCCCAGCGCCATCAGGGCGTAGGTCTCGGGCTCGGGCACGGCAACGACCACCGCGCCACCCGTCACCGACTGCAGCCAGGGGATGTAGGGCGTCAGCACCATGCCGCCCGAACCCGAGCCGAAGGTGCCCTGCACCTGGCCTTCGAAGAAGGTGGTGCCGTAGGTGTTGTTGCCCACGACCACCCACCGATCGCCCAGACGCTGGAACGACGGGCCGCCGGAGTCGCCGCCACCGAGGGCAGTCTCGACGTTGTTGTCCAGCCCCGGCGTGCACACGCCGTACAGCGTGCAGTGGGTGTTCTGGCCGGCGCCGTCGAAGTCGGACTGCCAGACCTCGTTGAAGCCGGTGAAGTTCTGCTCGTCGTCGCGGTCGAAGACGTCGGAGTAGTTGGCGCCGGTGCGCTTGACGAAGAAGCTCGGCGACACGTTGCCACCCGCGATGCCAGTGCCGCTGGTGCCGAAGCCGACCATGGTCTGCGGCGAGGTCTGGTTCAGCGAACCGACCTGGTAGATCGGCACCCAGCTCGGCACACTGGCCGCCGGCAGCGTGAGCACGGCGAGGTCGTCGTTCAGGCAGAAGCCCGTGACGCCGGCCGGGCACGGGCCGAAGCCCTGGTAGGCGGGGTGCATGTTCACGGCGGTGGCGGTTGCCAGCGTGAAGGTGTTCGTGCCGCCGGCCACGGCCTGGGTGTTGAAGACGACGCGCACGTCGTTGCCCGGCTGGGTGATGTCGATCACGTCGCCGAGATCGGTGGTGTCGACGCAGTGGCCGGCCGTCAGCACGTGCACCGGCGAGATCATCGAGCCCGTGCAGATGAAGCTGCCGCCGCCATAGCGGATGTTGATGCTCACGACGCCGGCCCACGGCGACGTGATCAGGTTCGGGTCGATGCGGCCCGACGGGCTGTCGGGCGGGCTGCCGGCGATGATGCTCGGGGCGAGCGAGAGGCCATCGAGCGTGGCCTGGCCGCGCAGGTTGTGGTAGCTCTGCTGGGCCTGCGCGCCCATCGACAGCGCGGCTGCGCTGGCAATGGCCAACTGGGCCAGCAGGACTGTGTTCTTCTTCATGCACTTACTCCTCGGTTCTTCCAAAGCCCTGGCCCGGGTGGTGCGGCAAGGGTCCGTCGGGGCGGCGGATGCGCACCGCAGCGGTGCGGCCGTATCCCTCGTTTCGAGTAAGCAGATTCTGGACTTGATGACAGCCCCGTGACCTGCCCACCCCTCGGATCGGGGTGGGGTGTTCCCCTCAGATGAGGTCGGCTCAGCTTTCGCGGCTGGCGCGCTTGCGCTCGTGTTCGCTCAGATAGCGCTTGCGCACGCGGATGCTCTTCGGCGTGATCTCGACCAGCTCGTCGTCCTCGATGAACTCGACGCCGTACTCCAGCGTGAGGTCGATCGGGGGCGTGATCTTGATCGCGTCTTCCTTGCCGCTGACGCGGAAGTTCGTCAGCTGCTTGGTGCGCGTGGCGTTCACCACCAGATCGTTGTCGCGGTTGTGGATGCCGACGATCATGCCCTCATAGACCGGGTCGTTCGGCTTCACGAACATGCGGCCCCGGTCGTCGAGCTTGCCGAGCGCATAGGTGAAGATCTCGCCCGCGTCCATGCTGATCAGCACGCCGTTCTTGCGGCTGGCGATCTCGCCGCGGTGCGGCTCGTAGCCGTCGAAGATGTTGCTGATGAGGCCCGAGCCGCGCGTCAGGTTCATGAACTCGTTGCTGAAGCCGATCAGGCCGCGCGCCGGAATGCGGTACTCCAGGCGCACACGGCCCTGGCCATCGGGCTCCATGTTCACCAGCTCGCCCTTGCGCTCGCCCAGGGCCTGCATCACGCCGCCCTGGTGCTGCTCTTCCACGTCGGCGGTCACCAGCTCGATCGGTTCGCACTTCTCGCCGTTGATCTCCTGGAACACCACGCGCGGCTTGCTGACGGCCAGCTCGTAGCCTTCGCGGCGCATGTTCTCCAGCAGGATGGTCAGGTGCAGTTCGCCCCGGCCCATGACTTCGAAGACGCCGTCTTCCTTGGTTTCGCTGACGCGCAGCGCCACGTTGCTTTGCAGCTCCTTCTGCAGGCGATCCCAGATCTGGCGGCTGGTAACGTACTTGCCTTCGCGCCCGGCCAGCGGGCTGGTGTTGACGCAGAAGTTCATGGTCAGGGTGGGCTCGTCGACCTTGAGCATCGGCAGCGGCGCCGGGTTGACGGGCTCCGTGATGGTGACGCCGATGCCTACTTCGTCGATGCCGTTGATCAGGACAATGTGGCCGGGGCCGGCTTCGGTCACTTGCACGCGATCCAGGCCCTGGAAGGTCAACACCTGGTTGATGCGGCCCTTGACCGCCTTGCCGTCCGGGCCTTCCATGACCAGAACGTCCATCGAGGGCTTGATCGTGCCCTGGCTGATGCGGCCCACGCCGATGCGGCCCACGAAGGTGGAGAAGTCCAGCGCCGAGATCTGCAGCTGCAGGGGCGCCGTCTCATCACCGCTGTTGGGCGGCACGTGCTTGAGCACCGTGTCGAACAGGGCCGACATGTCCGGGCCCCACTGCTCGCCGGGCGTGCCTTCTGTCAGCGAGGTCCAGCCGTTGATGCCCGAGGCGTAAACCACGGGGAAGTCCAGCTGCTCGTCGGTGGCGCCGAGTTTGTCGAACAGGTCGAAGGCGGCGTTGACCACCTTGTCCGGGTTGGCGCCGGGCTTGTCGACCTTGTTCACCACCACGATGGGCTTGAGGCCCAGGGCCAGCGCCTTTTTGGTGACAAAGCGCGTCTGGGGCATGGGGCCTTCCTGCGCATCGATCAGCAGCACCACGCCGTCGACCATGGACAGGGCCCGCTCCACCTCACCGCCGAAGTCGGCGTGGCCAGGGGTGTCGACGATGTTGATGTGCGTGTCCTTCCAGGACACCGCGCAGTTCTTGGCCAGGATGGTGATGCCGCGCTCGCGCTCGATGGCGTTGTTGTCGATCACCGTGTCCACCACTTTTTCGTGGTCGGCAAAGGTGCCGGACTGGCGCAACAACTGGTCGACCATGGTGGTCTTGCCGTGGTCCACGTGGGCAATGATGGCGATGTTTCTAATTTGCTTGCTCATGCTTTTTCCCTTCAGGCCATCGTGGCCAGGAGTGCCTGGCTGGGTGGCGAACTTTCCAAAATCTGTTGAATTTCAAGGGGGCTCAACAAACGGCCCGGTATCAACTCACCCGCCCTGACGTGGGCGGTGCCCAGGAGGGCGCGGGGCTGGTCTCCGTAGACGGCCACCTGGTCCGCATCCGGCCAGGGACCCCGCCGGCGCAATCCGCTGAGGAATCGGCCGGCATTATCGGTATCAAGGGTGACAGGCTCATGACCTGGCAGCAGCGCATCGAGGGGGAGCAGGGCCGCTTGGCGCTCGCCCTCCTCCATGGCCTCGAGCTGTGCCAGCGTCACGCACTGGGCCATCTCGAACGGGCCCGTGGCGATGCGGCGCAAGTGGCTCAGGTGCCCTCCGCAGCCCAGGGCCTCGCCAATGTCCTCGCCCAGCGTGCGGATGTAGGTGCCCTTGCTGCAGTGCACGCGCAGGCGCACAAAAGGGGCCTCGCCTTCGAGCTGCCATTGCAGCAAGTCCAGGTCATGGATCACCACCTCGCGGGGCTCACGCTCGACCACTTCGCCTTCACGGGCGTATTCGTAAAGTGCCTTACCGTCTTTCTTGAGCGCGCTGTGCATGGGTGGCACCTGGCGAATAGGGCCCATGAAACGGTCCAGCACCTCCACCAGTTGGCCCACGGAGCACTGCACCGGCCGGCTCGCGATCACATCGCCCTCGGCATCGGCCGTCGAGGTCTGGATGCCCAGGCGAATCTCGGTCTCGTAGGTCTTGTCGGCGTCCAGATGCAACTGGCTGAACTTGGTGGCCGCACCAAAACACAAGGGCAGCACACCCGAAGCCAGCGGATCCAGGGTGCCGGTGTGGCCGGCTTTTTCAGCGCGCAGCAACCATTTGGCCTTTTGCAAAGCCTGGTTGCTGGACAGTCCCAGCGGTTTATCGAGCAGCAACACCCCGTGCACAGGGCGCCGCTGCACCCTGGTGCGTGGCGCGTTCACTGGCTAGTCGTCCTTGGCGCGGGAAGAAACAGCCTTGGCAATCAAGGCGTTCATGTCGGAGGCACGCTCGGTGGTGCGGTCGAACTGAAAGTGCAGCGTGGGCACGGTGTGGATCATCAAACGTTTGAAAAGACCATTGCGCAGAAAACCGGCAGCCTGGTTCAAGGCCTCCTGGGCCTCTTCGGGGTCACCCACCAGCACGCTGAAGAACACCTTGGCATGGGCGTAGTCTGGAGACACCTCCACGTTTTGCACCGTGACCATGCCCACGCGGGGGTCCTTGAGCTCGCGCGCGATCAACTCGCTCAGGTCCCGCTGGATCTGGTCGGCCACGCGGAAACCGCGGTTGGGGGTGGACGATTTCTTGCGCATTTGCAATCCTTCAGCCTGGCGGCTCGCCCGCGGGGGCGAGACCGCCTGAGCTTCAGGCGCTCAGGGTCCGGGCCACTTCCTTGACCTCAAAGAACTCGAGCTGGTCGCCTTCCTTGATGTCGTTGTAGTTCTTGAGCTTGATACCGCACTCGAAGCCTTCCTTGACCTCGCGCACGTCGTCCTTGACCCGCTTGAGCGACTCGAGTTCGCCGGTGTAGACCACCACGTTGTTGCGCAGCAGGCGGAAATGGGAACTGCGGGTCACCAGACCCGAGGTCACCATACAGCCAGCGACCGTACCGATCTTCGAAGCCACGAACACCGTGCGGATCTCGGCCATGCCGATGACTTCCTCACGTTTTTCAGGTGTGAGCATGCCCGACATGGCGGCGCGCAGGTCATCCACGGCGTCGTAGATGATGTTGTAGTAACGCAGGTCGATGCCGTTGTGCTCAGCCACCTTGCGGGCCTGGGAGTCGGCACGCACATTAAAGCCAATGACCACGGGCTTGGAGGCAATGGCCAGGTTGATGTCGGACTCGGAGATGCCACCCACAGCCGAGTAAACCAGCTGCACGCGCACTTCTTCGTTGGAGAGCTTGAGCAGCGATTGCGCCAGTGCTTCCTGCGAGCCTTGCACATCGGCCTTGACGATGATGGGCAGGGTCTTGATCTCGCCCGACGCCATGTCGGAAAACATGTTTTCCAGCTTGGCTGCTTGCTGCTTGGCCAGCTTGGTGTTGCGGAACTTGCCGGCACGGTAGGTGGCAATCTCGCGTGCACGGCGCTCGTCGCTGAGCACCATGAACTCGTCGCCGGCCTGCGGCACCTCGGTCAGGCCCTGGATTTCCACCGGAATGGAGGGGCCGGCCGATTCGGTCTTGCGGCCGTTTTCGTCCAGCATGGCGCGCACGCGGCCATAGGTCTGGCCCGCCAACACCACGTCGCCGGTCTTGAGCGTGCCCGACTGCACCAGCACCGTGGCCACGGGGCCGCGGCCCTTGTCCAGCTGCGCCTCGATCACCAGGCCCTTGGCCATGGCGTCCACCGGGGCCTTGAGCTCAAGCACCTCGGCCTGCAGCAAGACCTGCTCGAGCAAGTCGTCGATGCCCTGGCCGGTTTTGGCCGACACCGCCACGAAGGGGGACTCACCACCGAACTCCTCGGGCACCACTTCCTCGGCCACCAGCTCGCTTTTCACGCGATCGGGGTTGGCATCGGGCTTATCGATTTTGTTGATGGCCACGACGATGGGCACACCCGCTGCTTTCGCGTGCTTGATGGCCTCCTTCGTCTGTGGCATCACACCGTCGTCTGCCGCCACCACCAAGATGACGATGTCGGTGGCCTGCGCGCCACGGGCACGCATGGCCGTGAAGGCCTCGTGACCCGGGGTGTCCAGGAAGGACACCATGCCACGCGGCGTCTCGACGTGGTAGGCGCCGATGTGCTGCGTGATGCCGCCAGCTTCGCCCGCAGCAACCTTGGCGCGACGGATGTAGTCGAGCAAGGAGGTTTTACCGTGGTCCACGTGGCCCATCACGGTCACCACGGGCGCACGGGTCAGCGCCTCGGCTTCCTGCCCCGACACTTCCTCGTCGGTGAAGGCCTCGGGATCGTCCAGGGCGGCGGTGATGGCCTTGTGGCCCATTTCCTCGACCACGATCATGGCCGTGTCCTGGTCCAGCGGCTGGTTGATGGTGGCCAGCTGTCCGAGCTTCATGAGGTGCTTGATGACCTCGGAGGACTTGACGCTCATCTTGTGCGACAGCTCCGCCACCGTGATGGTCTCGGGCACGTGCACTTCGAGTGCCTTGAACTCAGCGGGCGCCACAAAGCTCGAATCGCCACGTGCATCGCGGTCGCCACGGCGGCCGCCGCGAGGGGCAGCGCGCCAGTTACCACGGCCAGGCACCGGGGTGGCGCCACGGGTTTTGATTTCTTTCTTCTTGGCCGCGTCGTCCTTCCAGGTGGACGAGAGGTTTTCAGAGCGGACTTCCTTGCGAACGCCCACACCAGCACCGGCGGCGGGAGTGGCAGCACCTGCGGCCGGCTTGGCCGCACCCGGGGCCACGACGGGCTTGTGCAAGGTGCCTTTGATGGGGGCCTTAGGCGGCTCGGGTGCGCTGAGCACGCGCTTGGGCGCATTGAGCATGGCACGGATGCCTGCGGCCTCAGCCTCGGCCTTGCGGCGCCGATCTGTCAATTCACGGGCACGCAGTGCCTCGGCTTGCAACTCAGCCTGGGCCTTGGCCTTGGCCGATGCAGCATCAGCGCTGGCCTGTGCCGACTTGACGGCGGCATCCGCTGCAGCCTTGGCATCTGCCTCGGTGCTTTCGGGTGCGGGGCTGGAAGAAGCCGGTCCGCTGGCAGCGGCAAGGGCTTCTTCGGCAGCACGTGCCGCCTGAGCCTGGCGACGCTCTTCCTCAAGGGCGCGCTCGCGGGCTTCCTGCTCTTCACGCAGGCGGCGCTTTTCGGCCAGATCTTCTTCCTGGCGGCGCAGGAGTTCAGCCTGACGCTGAGCTTCTTCTTCTCGGCGGGTCAGCTCTGCGGCATCAATCACCTGACTGGCTTGGGCTGCGGATGCATCGCTGCTGACATCATCCTCAGCGACGGCCTCGGCGGCATCGTCTCGCTTGATGAAGGTCCTCTTTTTGCGCACTTCCACCTGGATGGTGCGGGCCTTGCCAGTGGCATCGGCCTGCTTGATCTCGGTGGTGGATTTCTTGACCAGCGTGATCTTCTTGCGCTCGGCCGTGGCCGTGCCGTGGCTGGCCTGCAGGAAGCTCAAAAGCTTTTGCTTATCGGAATCGGACACCGGGTCCGACGCCGACTTCTTGGCAACGCCAGCGCTGCTGAGTTGATCCAGCAAAACGGTCGTCGGTTTATTCAGTTCCGCTGCAAATTCAGCGACAGTGATGGTACTGGACATAGTTGGGTTTCCCGGCCTCCATGATCATTGCTCTTGGGGAGCGGACTCATCGGAGAACCAATGTGCACGCGCGGTCATGATCAGGGCCGTGGCTTCCTCGGAGGTCTGGCCGGTGATCTCGGTAAGTTCGTCCACAGCCAGGTCGGCCAGGTCGTCGCGGGTATGCACCCCCGCCTCGGTGAGTTTGGCAATCAGCTCGGGGGTGAGGCCTTCGAGGTCTCGCAGGTTTTGCGACACCCCCTCCACACTCTCCTCGCGGGCGATTTCCATGGTCAGCAGGGCATCCTTGGCGCGGTTGCGCAATTCATTGACGGTGTCCTCGTCGAAGGACTCGATGTCCAGCATCTCCTGCAGCGGCACATAAGCCACTTCTTCCAGGCTGTTGAAGCCCTCGGCAATCAGGATGTCGGCGATCTCTTCGTCGACATCGAGTTTTTCCATGAAGAGGCTGCGGGCCGATTCGGTCTCGCTGGCCTGTTTCAGGGCAGACTCGTCGGCCGTCATGATGTTGATCTTCCAGCCCGTCAGCTCGGAAGCCAGGCGTACGTTCTGTCCGCCCCGACCAATGGAAATGGCCAGGTTCTCCTCGTCCACCACCACGTCCATGGCGTGCTTTTCTTCGTCCACCACAATGGACTGGACGTTGGCAGGAGCCAGCGCGCCGATCACGAACTGGGCAGGGTCCTCGCCCCAGAGCACGATGTCCACGCGCTCGCCAGCGAGCTCGTTGGTCACGGCATTGACACGCGTGCCACGCACACCCACACAGGTGCCGATGGGGTCGACCCGCTTGTCGTGCGAGAGCACAGCAATCTTGGCGCGGGAGCCGGAATCGCGGGCGCAGGACTTGATCTCCAGCAGACCCTGCTCAATCTCGGGCACTTCTTGGCGGAACAACTCAATCATGAACTCGGGTGCGCTGCGCGAGAGGATGATGGGCGCACCGCGCAGGGTGGTGTCCACCTCCATGATCATGGCGCGAACCCGGTCGCCTGAGCGCAGGTTTTCCTTGGAAATCATGTCGCCACGGCGCAGGCGCCCTTCCACACGGCCGGACTCCACAATGATGTCGCCCTTGTCCATGCGCTTGACGGTACCCACGAAAATCTTCTCGCCACGGGAGAGAAAGTCGTTGAGCAGCATCTCGCGCTCGGCGTCACGAATTTTTTGCAGGATCACCTGCTTGGCTGCCTGTGCACCGATGCGACCGATGGGCATGCTCTCGACTGGCTTTTCAATGAAGTCGCCCTCTTCGATGTCGGCGATTTCTTCGCGCGCATCGCTGACCAGCTCTTCGCCCTCAGGGTTCTGCAGGCCCGCCTCGTCGGGCACCACCAGCCAGCGACGGAAGGTCTCATAGACACCGCTGTCACGGTCGACAGCCACCCGGATATCGGTGCCCTCGGGATAAATTTTCTTGGTGGCCGAAGCCAGAGCCAGCTCGACGGCGCCGAACACCACATCGCGCTCCACGTTTTTTTCACGGGAGATCGCATCGACCAACATCAACAGTTCGCGATTCATTTCACAAGCCTGCCTTTCCTCTTAATTCTCAATCTGATCATTGTTGAGGGACGACCGCGGACGGCGTCCCTTGAAATCCACCACAGGCGCCAAGCGGGCCTGCGCAATCTCATCCAGCGTGAAACCCAGGGCCTGCAGCGGCGCGGGCAAGCGCTTCTTGCTGACCTTTTGACCCGGCTTGGCTTCGGGTTCGTCTGACCAGAGCACCTGCCAGCCCGCATCGGTGCGCTCCAGGCGACCACGAAACTTTTTGCGGTTGGCGGCCACGCCAGAGCCGGATGCGGCCGCGCCAATCGGCGCTTTCAAGGTCAGGTCAATCAACTCGCCTTCGAAGCGCTGGAAATCTTTGTCGGTCTTCAGCGGCCGGTCGATGCCTGGTGAACTGACTTCCAGGCGCGAATAGTCGACGCCCTCGACCTCCAGCACGAACTGAAGTTGTCGTGTCACCTGCTCGCAATCTTCGGCGTTGATGAACTGCTCTGCGCCCGGTGTCCAGGGCAGGTCAATGGTCACGCGCAGGAGACCACCGCCGGTGCGCTCAATGTCGACCAGCTCGTAACCCAAACCACTGACTGTTTGCTCTACCGTTTCGTGAAGCGCCATGAGGCCCTGAACCGCCTTAAGAACCGCCTTAATTAACTCTGACCGTGAACCCGCCCTGCCCTCCCGGAACTCGGCTGCCCCGGAAATCGAACGGCCAAAAAAAATGGGCCGGTGAAAACCCGCCCATTTGGTCGTGAAGCTGGCATTGTAACCCCTATTGGGCGGCCCGCCAAGCCAAGTAAGCCACCCCAGGCCCTCAGGCCTGCTCGAGCAGTTGCCGCGTGTAGGGGTGGCGCGGCGCGGCCAGCACCTCCAGGGCCGGGCCGGCCTCGAGCACCTGGCCGTCTTTCATCACGAGCACCTGGTGGGCCATGGCCCGGATCACGTCCACGTCGTGGGTGATCAGCAGGTAACTCAGGCCCCGCTCGTGCTGCAGGCGCTGCAGCAGGGCCAGCACCTGTTTCTGCACAGTCACATCCAGGGCGCTGGTGGGTTCGTCCAGCACCAGCAGGCGTGGCTCGACCACCAGGGCGCGGGCCAGAGCAATGCGCTGACGCTGACCGCCAGAAAACTCATGCGGGTAGCGTTGCAGCAGACCCGGAAAATCAGCCTCTGGCAGGCCAACCTCGGCCAGGGTGGCCAGCACCCGGCGCCTGCGTTCAGGCGCTGGCAGGCTGGGATGATGGACGGTGAGGCCCTCCCCCACGGTTTCCTCAATGGTCATGCGCGGCGAAAGCGAGGAGAACGGGTCCTGGAACACCACCTGAACCTGTCGGCGCAAGGCCTTGTCCTCAGACAGGTGCCCACTCCAGGTGGCTCCGCCCATCAGGAGTTCTCCTGAAAAAGGCATGAGGCCCAGCACAGCCAGGGCCAGGGTGGACTTGCCAGAGCCCGATTCCCCGACCACGCCCAGTGTCTGGCCAGGAACCACCTCGAAATCGGCCCCCTGGACAGCCAGGAACGAGCCTGCACTGAACCAGCCACGCAGACCGGGCCGGGGGACAGGGTAGGACACCTGGATTTGACGAGCCTGCAGCCAGGCCGCGGCGCCAGCAGGTGGGGCCAGAGCGCGCTCGGGCCGGCTGTCCAGCAGCTTGCGGGTGTAAGCATGCTGAGGCCGGGCGAACACCTCGCCGACGGCGCCCTGCTCCACAATGCGGCCCCGCTCCATCACGGCCACCCGGTCGGCAAAACGCCGCACCAGGTTCAGGTCATGCGTGATCAGCAGCACCGCCATGCCCCGGCGCCGCTGCAGCTCGGCCAGCAACTCGAGGATCTGGCTGCGCAGGCTCACGTCCAGGGCCGTGGTGGGCTCATCGGCCAGCAGCAGGCGCGGCTGGCAAGCCAGGGCCATGGCGATCATGGCGCGCTGTCGCTGCCCCCCCGAGAGCTGGTGTGGGTAGGCGCCGGCGCGACGCTCGGGCTCGGGAATGCCGGTCTCGGCCAACGCCTGGATGGCGCCTGCCCAGGCCGCACGGCGGTCCAGCCCTTGCTTGAGTTGCAGCACCTCGGCAATTTGCTCGCCCACGGTGAACAGCGGATTCAAAGCCGTCATGGGCTCCTGAAAGACCATGGCGATGTCCTGCCCGCGGATGCCGCGCAGGGCCTGCTCGGGCAGTGAGAGCAGGTCGACACGCTCACCCGATGCCGGCTGAAACCAGGCCTGTCCTGCCGTCTGGGCGCCTTGCGCCAGGCCCAGCAGGCTCAAGGCCGTGACCGTCTTGCCCGAGCCGGACTCGCCCACCAGGGCCAGCTTTTCACCGGGCTGGATCTCGAAGTCGATGGCATCGACCACCGGGCGACCCGCAAAAGACAAAGTGAGGCCCCGGGCCTGCAAAAGCGGGCTCATGGGCGGGTTCATTGATCGGCCTTTCGCGGATCGAGCGCGTCCCGCAGGGCATCGCCCATGAAGGTGAGCAACAAGAGCGTGGTCACCAGCACGCCAAAGGTGGACAGCGAAATCCACCAGGCATCGATGCTGTTCTTGCCCTGGGACAGCAACTCGCCCAGCGAAGGCGTTCCGGGCGGCACGCCCAGGCCCAGGAAATCAAGGGAGGTCAGCGCCAAAATGGCCGCGCTCATGCGAAACGGCAGAAAGGTGACCACGGGCGTCATGCTGTTGGGCAGCACATGGCGCGTGATGATCTGCCAGTGCGACAAGCCCATGGCACGCGCCGCCCGCACGTAGTCCATCTGGCGGTTGCGCAGGAATTCGGCACGTACATAGTCCGACAGGCCCAGCCAGCCAAACAGACTCAGCA
>CANGYC010000042.1 GCA_947457975.1 Comamonadaceae bacterium
CCGAGCTATCCCTGCAGATCGTCGAACTCGCGCGCGAGCACGGGCGTGTCACGATCGGTGATGCGATCAAGTTGACAGGTGTCAGTCGCAACACGCTCAAGCAGCATTTCCGCAAGCTGGTGGAGCAGGGGCACTTGAATCAGCAAGGCCTCGGACGCGGCGTCTGGTACTTGCTCAAGTAAACGAGCAAGTCGCACCTGGCGGACTGGCACGCCACGGAGTGGTTCATAAAGCCGCAGTTGGCCGTCTTTCGTACGCCGCTCACCTGCGCTCCATCACGCGGTTTTTCCTTCATTGGCAGGCAAACGTAAATAACAACCTCCGGCCGACAATCAACTCATGTCCATCATCGACCACCGCACCGTCTACTACCTGCCCGGTCAGGGCGGTCAGTTGGCCACGGGTTTGGGGCAGGGTTTGATAGATCGAGGTTTTCATGTCACCGGACGAGAGACACGTGGCGACTTCCGGAGCTTGTCCTTTGAAGAACAGATCCAGGTGGTCATCCAGGACCTGCAAGACCATTTTTGGCACGAGCAGGCCAGGGTGATCTGCAATTCATTCGGCTCGTACCTGTTTCTGCATGCTCAGGCCCAGATGCCGGCTTTCGTGGGGCGGGTGTTGCTGCTGTCGCCAATCGTCGGCGAGTTCACTAACGAGCAAACCCGGACCAGCTTTTCACCGCCGAGGCCGCAGCGGCTCAAGGATTTGGCTGAGGCGGGGCAGTTCAATGCACCGGCCCACTGCGAGATTCATGTCGGCGCAGAAGACTGGCAAAGCATTCCGGCCAATGTGCAGGCCTTTGGTCGGTTGACGGGGATACCCGTGAACGTGGTGCCAAAAGGTGGGCACGACCTGGGCAAGGCTTATGTGAGCCCGTTGCTCGACCGGTGGTTACCGTCGAATGTGGAAACATCAGCACCATGAAAATCGACGACGCTCGCCGCTGCCACATCCAAGCCGTCATGGAGTGGTTGGAGAAGAACGTCCGGGTCTATCCCACGCCCTCGTGCATCAGTCTTCGCCAGATCCGACTGGATTCCAGTACCTTGTGCGGAGGGGCTCTTCTTTTCGTGGGGGATGCACTGCTAGGCGAAGAGTTGACCCTACAGATGGGCGATGCCGGTTGGCTGACTTTTACCCCGCCTCTATTTCACTCGCCATTGGGTGCGCCGGCCACTTACGGTGCCATTGAACTCACGGGCAACACGCAGCAGGCTGTCATTGCTGCAGTTCAGGGCTTGCTGCCCCGTCTCCTGCCCTTTGGGATCAATCCCAAGACCCAAGAGTGGGTCACAGCATCGACCCCGCTGCGAGAGCGGATCAGCGATGCCGCTGAACTGAATGCCGCCTTGGAACGGATCACCCATCCTGATTTCGAGTGGGTCCAATCCGTCGCGCCAGACTGATCAGCGACTGCGCGTTCACGACACTGATCGATCAGCGGGTGGCGCCGATCACAAACAGAGCAGCGCCCGCTGCTCGTCCCACAGCAACTGCGTGCCAGACGCCAGATCGAACAGAGTGACATGATCTTGCAATGACTCGCCCGGAATAGCTGGCACGATGTCCGGTGCCAGGGTGGTGAGGCTGACCATTCGGCGCACCTAGGCCCGGTCCATCCCCTCCATCTCGGCAACCTCGGCCAGGTTGCGTGCCTTGCCGGACTCCAGGATGCTGGGCCCCTTCGGTTGGAGCCAACCTGTCGATGCGTCCCAGCGTGCGCCGTGTGGCCTTTGGCATTAACACCCAGCCCCAGGTCTGGTCCTTGGAGTTTCGGCCGCGCCCAAATTGCCGGCCGCAGCGAAGCACTCTAGCGCTTCTTGGGCATCAAGTGCCTATGAATCGCCATGCCGCTTCGCCACCCGCGATGACGCAGTCGTGCAGACCTTCACCCTTTGTGTATGAACTCATTCGCCTCGGATGCCTTGCTGCTTGATGATTTCCGCATAGCGGCGGGTGTCAGCGGCATTGAGCGCGCTGAGTTGGGCTGTCGACATGGGGGTCGGCTCGGCGCCCAAGGTGCGGATGAACTGCGTGACCGCTGGCGTTACCAGGATGCGATTGATCTCTCGATTCAGACGCTCCACCACGGCCGGGGGGGTGCCCGCCGGCGCAAAGAAGCTGTGGGTTGAGCCGCCGTCATAGCCTTTGAGACCCAGCTCGGCCAGGGTGGGTGTGTCGGGGTAGAGGAAGGAGCGCTTGGTGCTACCTACGGCCAACAGTCGCAGCGCCCCTGAACGGATGTGCGGGGCTGCAATACCAGGGTCCATGAAGAAATCAAGGTTGCCGGCCAGCAAGTCTTGCAGGGCGGGTGCAGAGCCACGATAGGGGATGTGCACCGCAAAAATACCGGCCATGTTCTTGAGCATCTCGGCGCCAATATGCGGCGTAGAGCCATTGCCCGGGCTGCCGTAGCTCAACTTGCCAGGATTGGCTTTGGCGAATTTCTGGAGATCGGCGAAGGTATTGAAAGGAGAGTTGGCGCGCACCACCAGGAACAACTCGAGGCGAGCCGTGGCGGCCACGGGAACCAGGTCCTTGTTCGGGTCATAGGGCATCTTGGACGTCAGAGTCGGTACAACGACCATGGTGCTACCCGCGGACATCAGCAGTGTGTAGCCGTCGCCGGGGGCCTTGGCCACCACGTCTGCCCCGACCATGCCCCCCGCCCCGCTGCGGTTTTCCACCACCACCGGCACTCCGAGTGCCTGCGACAGGGGCGTGGCGACCGCCCGGCCCAGCACATCGGGTGAACTGCCCGGCGCTATATTGATAACCAGACGGATGGGCTTGTTCGGCCACTCCTGAGCCGCAACCCCCAGCGGGGCCAATAGCAGTCCAGAAAGAGAAGTCGCAAGGGCCAGTCGGCGCTGACGTGAGAACATGGGGGTCTCCTGAAGGCTTGTTGGTAGGTATACGTGCGCCGAACCACGGAGGAAAAACCTTCTAAATTCATGGCCACGTTGAGCGAAGCGGAAAAATTCTAGGATTGCTTTGATCGCAGCGAGCCGCCTGCGGCGCACTGGCACACAAATCGAAGGGTCAAGCGGCCAGGCCTCCCATGGGCGCGCCAGCTGCACCGGCGCACTGCTGGGGGTCAGCGAAGATGCTGATAAAGCCCGCGCGGTCGAATGGTGAAGCCCGCAAGGCGCTGTTCCATGACATGCGCTATCCAGCCCGCACTGCGGCCGATTCCCCACAGCGCGCAGGGGCTGCGGGCAGGCAAACCCCATGCAATGCACAGCACGACCAGCCCCATCTCGATGTTGGGGTGCAGGCCCAGCTGTCGCGATACCGATTCGACGAATCGGTACGCCAGGTCCGCGCGTTTGCTGCCTGGAGCCGTCTGCTGCGCCAACTCGATGAGCTGGCGTGCGCGTGGATCGCCTTGCGGGTAAATCGGCAGGCCAAAGCCCACCATGCGCTGGCGCCTGAGTTCGGCCGAGGCAATCCAATGCTCCAGATCGGACACCGAATCGATGCCTGCAATCAGATCTTCGGCCGCATCGGCTCCGCCGGCCAGCGTGGCGCCCTGCTGTGTGGCCAAGGCTGCGACGATGCTGGCATACAGGGTCGAGCCTGTGGATGCGGCGATGCGGGCCGAGAAAGTCCCCGAGGACAGTTCATGGTCAGCGCCCAGGATCAGGGCCGCATTGACCGCGTGTTCGGCCTGGGCAGTCGGGGTCACGCCCATAGACAGCAGGATGTGCTGGGCGATGGGACGCTCGCCTTGCGGCATGGTGAAGCGAAGCTGCGGCCCCAGAATGCCGCAGGCACCGGCAAAGCCAAACAGCATCTGCCTAGACAGGCGCTCGATCGAGCCGGTGCGCAACTCCTCGGCCAGCGTGCCGCCGCCCAGCGCGATGGCAACCATGGAGAAGACGCGCATCATTCGGGGATTGCGGGCCCCTTGTTGCAGCAAGGCCTGCAAGGCACTGCCTAAATCAACCGGATGCGTTTCTACCGGCCAAATCTGCGGCGTGTCTGTCAGTACACCCGACCACAGCAACTCTGCCACGTTCTCGAAAGCGCCTGGGTCGAGCACCAGGTCGCTGGCCAGATGCCCCCGGTAGCGCGGTCCCTGGTCGTCAATTTGGGTGATGGTCGTGTCGATCACGGGTTGACCCCAGCGCATGGCCGCTGCCGCCACCGCGCCGTGGCCTTGGCGCACCGTGCTGCGCACCTTGAGACTTTCGACCTCTTCTCGCAGATAGCGGTTGCCCTTGCGCCCAGGGTGCTTGACCGGATGGAGCCAGCCCCGGCTGACATAGGTATACAGCGTCGCCTGCTTGACCCCCAGCAGGCGGCTGGCCTCCTGTGCGGTCAACAGATCGCTGCGGTCATTCTTGTCGGTGAAATCTGCGGCGAGTGACGGTGGCGTCATTAGGGGTTTTCTTTGATCGACTGACGAATCGAGATTGATGGGGTGTCGACCTGCTCCTAGACTAGCCTTGCCTTGCAACACTCGTCAACATCCAAGTACGAGCAGATCCAGGTCACAACGTGGAGAGACGACATTGATTGAGCAATCAACACCCGGGCCCGTCCAACGCGTGATCGTGGTCACAGGCGCCGCGCAGGGGCTGGGTCGCGCCTATGCACTGCGGTTTGCAGCTGAAGGCCACCGCGTGGTGGCCATGGACATCCAGAAAGAGGCTCTAGAGAGCGTGGCCGCTGAGGTCCAGGCCGCAGGGGGCCAGTGCCTGCCACTGGTGGCCGATGTCGGCGACGAGGCCAGCGTGGCCCAGGCCGCTGCCCATGTCGACGCCGCCTTCGGGCGCTGCGATGTGCTTGTGAACAACGCCGCCATCTTTTCCACCATCAAGATGCGCCCCTTCGAGCAAATTCCGGTGGATGAATGGATGCGCGTGTTGCATGTCAACGTGACCGGCACTTTCCTGATGACGCGTGCCTTCGCCCCCCTGATGCGGCGCCACCGCTGGGGACGGATTGTCAATGTGTCCTCCGCGGCATTCGTGATGGGACGACCAAACTATCTGCACTACACGACCTCCAAGGCGGCTGTCGTCGGCATGACGCGTTCCCTGGCCCGGGAACTCGGGGTCGATGGCATCACGGTCAATGCCTTGCTGCCTGGCGCCACCGACACCGAAATCCCCCGTGAAACCGTCACACCCGAGCAAAAGAGGCAGCAGATCGCCATGCGCTGCATACAGCGGGAGGAGGGGCCGCGTGACCTGGAGGGCGTGGTCAGCTTCCTGGCCTCTGATGACAGTGCGTTCGTGACCGGGCAGTCCTTTGTGGTGGACGGTGGTTATTGCTTTTTGTGATTCCCCCAAGCACGCCGGGCGTGGCGTGAAATTTTTTAAACCAACAGGAGACAGGACATGAAGTTGTTCAAGCAAATAGGTCGGATCACTGCTGCGCTTTGCATGGCCGTGGGTGTGTCGCAGGCCAGTGCCCAGGAGGTCACGATCAGGGCGGTCAGCGCCTGGCCCGAGGGCAACTTCTTCTCGCTTAATTTCGAAAATTTCGTCAAGCGAGTCAATGCCGAGGGCAAGGGGGTCATCCAGATCAATTACCTCGGAGGTGGTGCCAAGGTCATGCCCCCGTTCGAGGTGGGCAACGCCGTGAAAAACGGCGTGGTGGACATGGTCAACGTGACTGGCAACTTCTACACCAGCTTGTTGCCAGAATCGGATGCGCTGTCCGTCAGCACGGTGCCCGTGCAGGAGTGGCGCAAGAACGGAGCGTACGACTACATCAACAAGCTCTGGGGCGAGAAGATGAATGCGCACTACCTCGGGCGCGCCATCGACAACATGCCCTATCACTTGTTTCTCAAGAAGCAGATCACCAAGCCTGACCTGACCGGCATGCGTCTGCGCGGCATTCCCATTTACCGAGATTTTTTCCAGAGCATGGGCGGCAATGTGCTGACCATCGCACCGGGCGAAACCTACACGGCCCTCGAGCGTGGGGTGATCGACGGTTATGGCTGGCCTGTCTCGGGTATCTTCGACCTGAGCCTGCAAGAGCACACCAAGTACCGGGTCGAGCCGGGCTTTTACAACACCGAGGTGGGTGTTCTGGTCAATCTCAACACCTGGAAGCGGCTTAACGACAAGCAGCGTGCCGTGCTGACCAATGCCGCGATCTGGATGGAAAACCTCAATCTCGACAACCCGAAGAAATGGGAAGAGGAGAAGAAGCGCCAAACCGCAGCCGGCATTCAGCCCATTGTCTTTCCGGCCGCTGAAGCCGCGGCGTATGCCAAGCGCGCCACCGACACCATCTGGGAGAGCATCAACAAGCGCAGCCCTGAGCATGGACCCAAGCTGCGCCAGATGTTGACCACTAAGTGATACAGCCCATGTCAGGGTCACCTCACTGGATCGATCGTCTGGACGCAGCGTGGGCCAAGCTGCTTTCAGCCCTGGCCTTGATGGCCTGCGCCCTGGTGGCTCTGATGGTGCTGGTGATCTGCGCTGATGTGCTGGTGCGCAACATGCGCTGGGGCAATTTGCCCTGGGCCACGGAAGTTGCCGAATACACCTTGTATTTGTCGACCTTCTTGGCCGCTCCCTGGCTGCTGCGCCAGGGGGCACATGTGCGCATGGACATCGTCTTGAAGACCATGCAGCCAAAGCTGGCCTGGATGCTGGAACTGGTGGCCGATCTCCTGGCCATGCTGACCTGTGCGACGCTGGCCCTGGCCAGCGCCAACACGGCGATGGCCAGTGCCAAGCAAGGGTCGCTGGTCTTCAAGATCTTTGTGTTTCCCGAGTGGTGGCTGCTTGCACCGGCCAGCGTCATGTTCGGTGTGCTGACCCTGGAGTTCGTCTGGCGCTTTAGGCGCCAGTGGCAGGGACCGCGCACGGTTCGCGAAGAGGCAACATCCGTGGCCTGAGTGCCTGCGGATGCCTCGTCCCCCTCTGTACTGAACGGAATCCTCCCATGGACTGGTCCTTGAGCCTGGCATCGTTGCTCGGTGGCGTGGTGCTGCTGATGTTCATTGGTCTGCCCGTGGCCCTGGCCTTTCTGGTTACCAACGTGGTCGCGGCCTTTTTCTTCATGGGGGGCGTAGCAGGTGTCGATCAGCTGGCGCGCAACTCCATCGCCTCGGTGATCACTTTTTCCTTGACGCCGATTCCACTGTTCATCCTGATGGGTGAAGTCTTATTTCAGACCGGGCTGGCACTCAAGGTGATCGATGGATTTGACCGGCTGATCCATCGCGTGCCTGCGCGGCTGCCGGTGGTGTCGGTGGTGGCAGGAACGGCGTTTTCCGCCATCTCCGGATCGACCATCGCCACCACGGCGATGCTGGGTCGCTCCATGACGCCCGTCATGCTGGAGAAAAAATACCACCCCACCCTGGCCATGGGGCCGATCATTGCAATTGGCGGCGTGGACATGCTGATTCCACCGTCGGCCCTGATTGTGCTTTTCGGCAGTCTGGCCAACATTTCCATCACCAAGCTGCTGTTTGCCGGCATCGTTCCGGGCGTTCTGCTGGCGATCACGTTCATTGCCTACATCATCGGCAGCGCACTGCTGATGCCCTCGAGAGTGCCGGCCAACGATGAGGGACAGATCTACACGGGGTGGCAGAAGTGGCGTCCTTTTGTGGTCTACGTGATTCCGTTGTTGTCCATCTTTGCTGTGGTCATCGGCGCCATGTCCACGGGGATCTCCACCCCCACGGAGGCGGCCGCCCTGGGCGCTGCCGCCACGATCTTGCTGGCAGCCGCTTTTGGAGCGCTCAGCTGGAAAAACCTGGTGCAGTCCCTCAAGGGCACCGTGCATATTTCCAGCATTGTCCTGTTCATCATTGTCGGTGCCACCTCGTTTTCACAGCTGCTGGGCTTTTCCGGAGCCACCAATGGGTTCCTCCAGGCTGTGGGTCGGCTCGAACTGAGCCCCGAGATGCTGGTCGTGGCCATGGTTCTGATCCTGATCGTCCTGGGTTGCTTTGTGGACCAGGTCAGCATGATGCTGCTGACGCTGCCGTTTTTCATGCCGCTGGTCATGACCGCTGGCATCGATCCGATCTGGTTTGGCGTGTTGTTCCTCATTGCCATGCAGCTGGGTCTGATGACGCCGCCGTTTGGCCTGCTGCTCTTTACGATGAAGAGCGTCGCTCCGTCTCATATCACCATGTCCGAGATCTTCCGCTCGGCCTATCCGTACGTCGTCATCAGCCTGCTCATGCTGTTGCTGGTGTTCTTTGTGCGACCGATTGCCACCTGGCTGCCCGGCTTGCTTGCCTGAGACCTTTTGCATGGCGGCCGAAGACGATTTTTTCAAGCAGCGGGGCTTTGGCCTGACCATTGGCTTTGGCTTGCGGCCTGCAGTGCTGGTGGTCGACATGATTCAGGCGTTCACCGACCCGGATGCCATGCTGGGCTCGGACCTGGATGCACAGGTCCATGCGACGCAGCAGCTGGTATCTGCCGCCAGGCAGGCGGCCGTACCTGTCTTTTATTCCAGCGTGAGCTATGACGATGCCGACTTCAAGGATGCGGGCATCTGGGCGCTCAAGCAAAAAGGGGTGATGACCCTCAGGGCTGGCACAGCTGCGGTGGAACTCGATCCGCGTTTGCAGCGTCTGCCTGGCGAGGGCTGGCTCGTCAAAAAATACGCCTCCTGCTTTTTCGGCACCGATCTGGCATCGCGGCTGATTGCCAGAAGTGTCGACACCCTGATCCTTGCCGGCTGCACCACCAGCGGCTGTGTGCGCGCGTCAGCCGTGGACGCGCTTCAAGCGGGCTTTCGGCCCATGGTGGTGCGCGACTGTGTGGGCGACCGCTCGGCGGCGGCGCACGCACAAAGCCTGTTTGACCTTCAGGCCAAGTACGCCGATGTCGTGAGCCTGGACCAGACCTGTACCTATCTTCAATCCTTCACCCCATCCAAGATTTCATCGTGACTGAATCAACCAGTGATCTTTCCGGCCGAGTCGCCGCCATCTTGCCGCGCGAGCGGGGCCAGTTCTGGGGCGGGGCCTGGCATGGTCGTGACGATGCGCAGCGCCTGGCGAGCATCAATCCGTCGACCGGTCAGGTGTTGGCCGAGGTCGAGGTGGCTTCGGCGGCTGACGTCGAAGCCGCCGTGAGCAGCGCCCGCCAGGCCTTTCCCGCCTGGGCGGCCCTGCCGCCTCTGGAGCGGGCCCGCCGCTTGAAGGAGGCCGCCTCCCGCATCCGGGCCCATGCGGCGGACCTGGCGCTTCTGGATGCGGCGGACTGCGGTAATCCGGTCAAGGCCATGCTCTTCGACGCCGAGATCGCTGCCACCCAACTGGAGTACTTTGCCGGTCTGGTGCTCGAGATCAAGGGCGAGACCATTCCCACCGGCAATGGCTCGCTCAACTACACCCGGCGTGAACCGCTGGGCGTGGTCGTTCGCATCTATCCTTTCAACCATCCGTTCATGTTTGCCGCGGGCAAGATCGCAGCGCCTTTGGCGGCGGGCAACACGGTGGTGGTCAAGCCGCCGGAGCAGGCTCCCTTGTCCACGCTCAAGCTGATGGAGCTGCTGGCCGATGTGTTTCCGCCGGGGGTGCTCAACTGCGTGGTGGGGGGACGCGAGGTCGGTGCGGCCCTGTCCACGCATCCCGATGTGGCCGCTGTCGGCCTGATTGGCAGCGTTCCTGCTGGCCGAGCCGTTTTGCATGCTGCCGCAGACAGCTTTAAGCGCACCCTTCTGGAACTCGGTGGCAAGAACGCTATGGTCATCTACCCCGATGCCGACCTGGAGCGCGCCGTCGATGGCGCGGTGCGGGGCATGAATTTCACCTGGTGCGGGCAGTCGTGTGGTTCGACCAGTCGACTCTTCATTCACGACAGCCTCCACGATGTCTTCGTGGATAAGCTGGTCCGTTTGCTGGGCCAGCGCCATCGGCCAGGCCTGGCTACGCACATGGACACCACCATGGGTGCCCTCATCAACCAGGCGCAATACGACCGCTGCCTGTCCTACATCGCGTCTGCCCGCCAGGAGGGCGCACGGCTCGTTGCGGGTGGAAACCACCCCGCCGACCCGGCGCTGAACAAGGGCTTTTTCATCGAGCCCACGGTCTTTACCGAGGTCACCCCCGGCATGAAGATCGCTCGCGAGGAAATTTTTGGCCCGGTCCTCAGCGTGCTGCGCTGGAGTGACGAATCTGAACTTTTCGATGCGGTCAATGGACTGGAGCTAGGCCTGACGGCCTCCATCTGGACGCGTGACCTTCGCACCGCCCACCATGCGGCTGCGCGGGTGCAAGCCGGGTACGTGTGGATCAACGACTGCTCGTCGCACTTCATCGGCGCTCCCTTCGGTGGCTACAAGCAATCGGGTCTGGGCCGCGAGGAGTCCAAGGACGAGCTGTTCGAGTTCACGCAGATCAAGAACGTCAATGTCTCGATGCTCTGAATGCGCCCGGGCCCATCCGCCCGCGGTCAGGACCAAGAAAACGACAAGGCAGCCAAGGAGACCGCATGAGTGATATCCGCTTCGTTGACACCACCGTGCGCGATGGTTCGCAAAGCCTGTGGGCGATGGGCATGCGCACGGACATGATTCTGCCCATCGCACAGCGACTCGATGACGCCGGCTTCGATGCCATCGAGATCATGGCCACCAGCTTCGAGAAAAAGCTCATCCGAGATCTGCAGGAGGATCCCTGGGAGCGCCTGGTGGAGGTGCGCAAGCGCGTGACCAAGACACCTCTGCGGATGATCCGTGGCCGGCAGTTGGCCGCTTTCCAGATTACTCCGCAGGCCATGGAAGACCTCTGGTACGAGCGCATGGCGGCCATGGGCATTGGCCAGATCCGCTTGTCTGACTCTTCCAATACGCCAGAAGGTTGGAGGACGAACATGGAACGGGCCCGGAAGGTGGGCATCGATGTAGTCATCAACCTGATTTTTTCCCTGTCTGAAAAACATTCAGACGACTACTATGCCGAGCGCACACGCGATGCGGTCAAGCTGCGTCCCCACCGGATCTGCCTGAAGGACCCGGGCGCATTGCTCACCCCCGAACGGGTCAAGACCCTGGCTCCGGTGGTCCTGGCCCATGCGGGCGGCATTCCAGTGGAATTCCACACGCACTGCAACACCGGACTGGGGCTGCTGTGCTCGCTTGAGGCGATTCGCTGCGGTATCCACATCATCAATGCGGCGATTCCTCCTCTGGCGGAATCCTCGTCCAATCCCTCGCTCTTCGACGTCGTGCGCAACGCCAGGGCCATGGGCCACACCCCCCTGATCGATGAGGCGCTGCTGCAAACGGTCCAAGCCCATTTTCAGGAGATCGCCGAGCGCGAGTCTTTGCCTGTGGGAGCTCCCAAAGCCTATGACGCGCAGCATTACCAGCATCAGGTGCCAGGCGGCATGATTTCCAACCTGCGGTTTCAGCTCGGTGCCGTGGGACTGGCGGACCGTCTTCCTGCCGTGCTAGAGGAAATCGCCCGGGTGCGCGTGGACTTCGGCTACCCGATCATGGTCACGCCATACTCCCAGTTCGTTGGAGCCCAGGCGGTGCTCAACGTGATCAGTGGTCAGCGCTACCAGCAGGTCTCGGACGAGATCATTCAATACGCCGCAGGGCGATGGGGTCGCGAGGAATGCGAATCCATTGCCCCTGACGTGCGCGACAAAATCCTGTCGCGGCCGCGGGCAAAGGCCCTGGCCCGCATCAATGATGAGCAGCCCTCGCTAAAGCAGTTGCGCGCGCAGTACGGCGGCCCTGGCGTGTCCGACGATGACTTGCTGCTGCATTTTTTCACCAGCCCTGAGCAGGTGGCGCAGATGCGCCAGGCGCGTCAGTTGCGTGGGTCAGGGCAGGGCACGCAGGGTTTGCGGGCCTTGATCGAAAAGCTGGCCAGCAGCCGCAGCGTGCGAAGCATACAGATCCAACACGGCAACAAAACGGTCAGCATGCAGGCCTGACCGCCCCAGTCACGACGAATGACCTTGGAGAGACCATGACGCAGAACCTTGATTTCCTGTCAGACCATGAAGTGCGCCAGATCACGGCACTGGTCGACACCCTGGACCGATCGAATTTCGACTACCTGCAGGTCGATGTCGGGGCGGTCAAGGTGACCATTGGCAAGGGTGCCTTGCCGGCTCCGTCGGGGTCACTGGCAGGCAGTGTGCCGGCATCTGTGCCTGCAGTGAGCGGCCCCGCCGCGTCCGTCCCTGCACCTGCATCTGCATCTGCACATGCAACTGTATCTACCGTCGCAGCCCCTGTACCCCCGGTGGCCGTGGCCGCGGTGCCCACCACCTGGCAGCCCATCACCGCCACCACCATGGGGCGCTACTACAGCCGGCCCGATCCGAACTCACCGCCCTTTGTCCAGGTCGGCGGCAGGATCGGCGCTGAGGACACGGTGTGCCTGATCGAGGTGATGAAGCTCTTCAATGCCATCACTGCGGGCGTTGAAGGCACGGTCATGCGGGTGTGCGTCGAGGATGCCGCAGTGGTCGAGTTCGGCCAGGTCTTGTTTTATGTCCAGCCCTGAGGTGCGCCACCCATGCCGGTGACCCAGGTCCTGGTGGCCAACCGAGG
>CANGYC010000043.1 GCA_947457975.1 Comamonadaceae bacterium
AGGCCATGGAAAACTCGCTCAACACCGGCCTGCGCGCGCGCGATCTGCAAGGCCGTATCACCTATGTGAACCCAGCCTTTTGCCGCATGGTGGGCGTGCAGGCCCACGAGCTGCTGAACCACAGCGCCACACCGGCGCCCTACTGGCCGCCCGAGCTGGCCAATGTGTACCAGGACCGCCAGGCCTGGCGGCTGGCCAACAACGCGCTGCCTCGGGGCGGGCATGAATCGGTGTTCATGCGCAGTGACGGCACGCGCTTTCCGGTGCTCATCATCGAAGCGCCGCTGATCAATGCACAGGGCAAGCACACGGGATGGATGAGCGCCATCCTGGACCTGAGCGAGCAAAAGCGCGTGGAAGAGATCTCCCGTGCCAGCCAGGACCGACTGCAGGCCACGGCCCGCCTGGCCATGGTCGGGGAGATGGCCTCGCTGCTCAGCCACGAACTCAACCAGCCGCTGGCTGCGATTTCCAGCTACGCCAATGGCTCGGTCAACCTGCTGCGCGATGCCCAGCAACAGGCCAGCGGTCTGGCCTCGGCTGACACGCGTCTGGCCAGCGACCTGGAGATGGCACTCAAGCGCATCGCCGAGCAGGCCGGCCGCGCCGGCAAGGTGATCCGCAGCGTGCATGATTTCGTGCGCCGGCGCGAGCAGCGGCGCGAAGCGGTCAAGCCCATGGACCTGATGGACGCGGTAATGCCACTGCTGGGCCTGCAGGCGCGCAAACTCGGCGTGCAGGTGATGCTCTCGGTGGAGCCGGGTTGCCCCGAGGTGCTGTGCGACCGCACCATGGTCGAACAGGTGCTGCTGAACCTGGCACGCAACGGCATGCAGGCCATGCAGCACGTGCCCCAGACCACGCCCGAGCGCGTGCTGCACCTGCGCGTGCGGCCGCTGGGCAGTGGGGGCGGCTGGGTCGAGTTCTCGGTGGCCGACATGGGCGAAGGCATCGACGAGCAGGTGGCCAAGCAGCTCTTCACGCCTTTCTTCACCACCAAGGAAGAAGGCATGGGCCTGGGCCTGAGCCTGTGCCGCACGGTGGTGGAGCAGCATGGCGGCACACTCTCCTTCGAGCGCCACCAGCCGCAGGGTACGATCTTCGTGTTCACCTTGCCCGAGGCGCCCGCCACTTCCCGCACATGACTTCGATCTCTGCCGCAACGGTGTATGTGGTCGATGACGACGCCAGCGTCCGCGAGGCCCTGGCCTGGCTGCTGCGCACGCGCCGGCTGATCAGCGAACCCTTCGATTGCGCCGAGAGCTTTGACGCCTACGTCAGCCGCCCGGACTTCGAGGTCCGCGATCCCTCCTGCGTGCTGCTGGACATGCGCATGAGCGCCATGAGCGGGCTGGCCATGTTTGAAAAACTCATCGACTACGGCCTGCTACCGCTGCTGCCGGTGATCTTTCTCACAGGCCATGCCGACGTGCCGACGGCGGTGGACACGGTCAAGCGCGGGGCCTTTGACTTCTGCGAAAAGCCCTTTTCCGACAACGCCCTGGTCGACCGCATCGAGCAGGCCCTGGTGCGCTCGGCGGCCGCTCTGGTGGCGCGCAGCCAGAGCTCTAGCCTGCAGGCGCGCCTGGACGGGCTGACCGAGCGTGAGCGCGAGGTCATGCGCCTGGTGGTGGAGGGTCTTCCCAACAAGCTGGTGGCGGACCAGCTGGACATCAGCGTGCGCACCGTGGAAGTCCACCGCGCGCGGGTGTTTGACAAAATGGGCGTGAAATCCGCGGTCGAGCTGGCCAACCTGCTGCGCGGCCTGGAAACAGGCTAGCGGGGCTCGTCCGGGTGGCGATGTGCACTCGGCTCGGCGCCAGCCTGAGGCCGATCCTCGGGCGGCAATTCGCCTTTGGGGCGCCCGGAAAACATGGTCCACCACACAATGAATACCAAGAGCAAGAGCGCCAGCAGGGCTTCGAGCAGGAGCAAGGTCATGGCGAGGCAATCCAGGAGGTTAAAGGCCATAGGGATTATCGCCAGCGCCTTTGCCCTGCTGTCCTGTGCGGTTGATCGTCCCGCACCCCAGCCTGTGCCAATGCCTGTGGCGGTGCCGGTGCCTGTACCCGTGCCCCGCCCTGCCGAGGCGCCGGCTGCGGCCCCGCCATCGCCAGCCCCGCAGCCAGCGGCAGGGTCTGACATCCTGCAGCCCAAGAGCCGCTGGGTGCCCGTGGCTTGGTCAGAGCTGCCCGGCTTTGCCAACGACCGCATTGCCGAAGCCTGGTCGGCCAAGGTGCGCAGCTGCGAGCGGCCGCCCCCGGCCTTCGCTCCGCTGTGCCCGGACATCCGCCGCCTGGCCTCGGCCAGCGAGGCCGAGCAGCGGCAATGGCTGATGATGCGCCTGCAGCCCTACCGCGTAGAGCCACTCCAGGGCCTCGACCAGGGCCTGCTCACCAGCTACTTCGAGCCAGTGCTGACCGCCCGCCGCCAGGCCGGGGCCGGCCATGGCGTGCCGCTGTATCGGCCGCCGGCTGACTTGGGGCAACGCAAACCCTGGTTCTCCAGACAGGAGATTGACTCCCTCCCCCAGGCGCAGGCTGCCTTGCGCGGCCGCGAGATCGCCTGGCTGAGCGACCCCATCGACGCCATGCTGCTGCACATCCAGGGCTCGGGGCGCCTGGTGGTGACCGAGCCCGACGGCGCGCAGCGCCAGGTGCGCGTGGCCTTTGCCGGCTCCAATGAGCAGCCCTACCGCAGCATCAACCAGTGGCTGCTGGACCAGGGGGTGCGCCGCATCAACCCCTGGCCCGAGGCCACCAAGGCCTGGGCGGCACAGAACCCGCAGCGGGTGAACCAGTTGCTGTGGAGCAACCCGCGCTATGTGTTCTTCCGCGAGGAAGCCCTGGCAGACCCCAGCGTCGGCCCGCGCGGCGCCCAGGGCGTACCGCTGAGCGCGGGCCGCTCCATCGCCGTGGACCGTGAGAGCATTCCCTACGGCACCCCCGTGTGGCTGGCCTCCTCGGGGCCGGCGGCGCAATTGCAGCGCCTGGTGGTGGCTCAGGACACGGGCAGCGCCATCGTAGGACCCGTGCGCGCCGATTACTTTGCCGGCACCGGGCCGGAAGCCGGGCAGCTGGCCAGCCGGGTGAACCAGCCCCTGCGGCTGTGGGTGCTCTGGCCGCGCTGAAGGCGCCGGCCCGAAGGCCCAAAGACCCAAAGGCCCGAAGGCCCGCAGAGCCCTGGAAGGTCGAGGGACTTTCCCTCCCCGGCTGCGGGAGCCCCCCCGCATACAATCCGCGGCTGATTATTTGCGCCTGAATCCAGGCACCACCCTTTGGAGTACTGATCGTGTTCATTTCTTCCGCGTTCGCACAGACCGCCCCGGCCGCCGCCGCAGGTGGCGACATGATGTCCTCGCTGACGAGCATGCTGCCCCTGGTGCTCATGTTCGCCGTGCTGTACTTTGTGATGATCCGTCCTCAGATGAAGAAGCAGAAGGAGCACCGCGCCATGATCGACGCGCTGGCCAAGGGCGACGAAGTCATCACCGCCGGCGGCCTGCTCGGCCGCGTGAGCAAGCTGGGCGAAGGCTTCGTCAGCGTGGAAGTGGCCGACGGCGTGGAAGTGCAGCTGCAGCGCGCCTCGGTGGTGCAGGTGCTGCCCAAGGGCACCATGAAGTGATGCCTCGGGGCGGCCGCAGCCGCCCCTGCCGCCGGCGGTCCTCTGTCCTTTCGAGCCGCCGGCATTTGCGGCTTTCATCCCCGGGGCCTCTTGCGGCCCCTCAAGCCCCCGGAACTCCCCCATGAATCGCTACCCGGTCTGGAAATACTTGGTGATCGCCGCGACGCTGTTGGTCGCTGCGCTCTATACGCTGCCGAATTTCTTCGGCGAGGCGCCGGCCGTGCAGGTCTCCAGCCTCAAGGCCATGGCCAAGGTGGACGGCGCCACCGTCACCCGGGTGGAAGAAGCGCTCAAGGCGGCAGGCCTGAAAGCCGAGCAGGTGAGCCTGGACGGCACCTCGGTGCGGGCGCGCTTTGACAGCACCGACCTGCAGCTCAAGGCCAAGGACGCCATCCAGCGCGCCCTCATCACCGACCCAGCCGATCCCAGCTACATCGTCGCGCTCAACCTGATCTCGCGCTCGCCCGAGTGGCTGCGCCGCATCCATGCCGCCCCCATGTACCTGGGCCTGGACCTGCGCGGCGGCGTGCACTTCATGCTGCAGGTGGACATGCAGGCGGCGCTGACCAAGCGCGCCGAGTCGCTGGCCGGCGACCTGCGCCTGGCCATGCGCGAGAAGAGCCTGCGCCATGGTGGCATCAGCCGCAACGGCCAGGCCGTGGAGTTGCGCGTGCGCGACCAGGCCACAGCCGATGCCACCCGGACGCTGCTGCAAGAGCAGTTTCCCGACCTGCAGGCACGGGTGGAAGCCGAAGGCAGCGAATTCAAGCTGGTGGCTGGCATCAAGCCCGAAGCCGTGCGCCGTGTGCAGGAGCAAGCGCTCAAGCAGAACATCATGACGCTGCACAACCGGATCAACGAGCTGGGCGTGGCCGAGCCGGTGATTCAGCAGCAGGGCCTGGACCGCATCGTGGTGCAGTTGCCCGGCGTGCAGGACACGGCCAAGGCCAAGGACATCCTGGGTCGCACCGCCACGCTGGAGATGCGCCTGGTTGATGAAAGCGCCGAGGCGCGCGCCGCTGAACTCAGCGGTGGCCTGGTGCCTTTCGGCTCGGAGAAATTCCTGGAACGCGACGGCCGCGTGGTCATCGTCAAGAAGCAGGTGGTGCTCACCGGCGACAGCCTCACCGACGCCCAGCCCGGCTTCGACTCGCAGACCCAGCAGCCCAAGGTGGACCTCACGGTCGATGCCAAGGGCGGCCGCATCATGCGCGATGTCAGCCGCGAGAACCTGAAAAAGCGCATGGCCATCGTGCTCTTCGAAAAGGGCAAGGGCGAGGTGCTCACGGCCCCGGTGATCCAGGGCGAGCTGGGCAACCGCTTCCAGATCTCCGGCTCCATGAGCACGGTGGAAGCCAATGACCTGGCGCTGCTGCTGCGCGCCGGCTCCCTGGCTGCGCCCATGGAGATCATCGAGGAGCGCACCATCGGCCCGAGCCTGGGCGCAGAAAACATCGCCAAGGGCTTCAACAGCGTAACCTGGGGCTTTGTGGTGATCGTGGCCTTCATGGCGCTGTACTACATGCTGTTTGGCCTCTTCTCCGGCCTGGCCTTGGCCGTCAACCTCTTGCTGCTGGTGGCGGTGCTCTCCATGCTGCAGGCCACGCTCACGCTGCCCGGCATGGCCGCCATGGCGCTTGCACTGGGCATGGCCATCGACTCCAACGTGCTGATCAATGAGCGCGTGCGAGAAGAGCTGCGCAACGGTGTGGCGCCGCAGGTGGCCATCAACACCGGCTACGACCGCGCCTGGGCCACCATCCTGGACTCCAACATCACCACGCTGATCGCGGGCCTGGCGCTGCTGGCGTTTGGTTCGGGCCCCGTGCGCGGCTTCGCCGTGGTCCACTGCATCGGCATCTTGACCAGCATGTTCTCGGCGGTGTTCTTCTCGCGCGCCCTGGTGAACCTCTGGTATGGCCGTCAGAAGAAACTCAAGTCGGTGTCCATCGGCACCATCTGGCGCCCGCAGGCACAGGCCGGCCAGAACACCCCCCGCTGAACGCCTCAGAAAGACAGAGCACCATGGAGTTCTTCAAGATCCAACGTGACATCCCGTTCATGCGGCATGCCAAGGTCTTCAACGCGATTTCTTTTCTGACCTTCGCGCTGGCCGTGTTCTTCCTGTTCACGCGCGGCCTGCACCTGTCGGTGGAGTTCACGGGCGGCACGCTCATGGAGGTGAGCTACAGCCAGCCAGCGAACCTGGAGAAAGTGCGCGGCACGGTGGCTGGTCTGGGCTTGACCGACGTGCAGGTGCAGAACTTTGGCACTGCGCGCGACGTGATGATCCGCCTGCCCGCCCAAAAAGGCGTGAGCAGCGCGCAGCAAAGCGAGCGCGTGATGGGTGCGCTCAAGACGGATGACGCCAGCGTCGAGCTCAAGCGCACCGAATATGTAGGCCCTCAGGTGGGCGACGAGCTGGCCGCCGACGGTCTCAAGGCACTGGCCATGGTGGTGGTCGGCATCATGATCTACCTGGCCATGCGCTTCGAGTGGAAGTTCGCGGTGGCGGCCATCATCGCGAACTTGCATGACGTGATCATCATCCTCGGCTTTTTTGCCTTCTTCCAGTGGGAGTTCTCGCTGGCGGTGCTCGCGGCGGTGCTGGCGGTGCTGGGTTACTCGGTGAACGAGTCGGTGGTGATCTTCGACCGCATCCGCGAGAACTTCCGGCGCTTTCGCAAAATGGACACGGTGGGCGTGATTGACAACGCGATTACCTCCACCATCAGCCGTACCATCATCACCCACGGCTCGACGCAGATCATGGTGCTGTCCATGCTGTTGTTCGGCGGGGCCACGCTGCACTACTTCGCCATGGCGCTGACCATCGGCATCTGCTTTGGTATTTATTCGTCGGTGTTTGTGGCCGCGGCAATTGCCATGTGGCTGGGCGTCAAGCGCGAAGACCTGATCAAGGCCACCCCCAAGAAAGACGACACCGATCCCAAGGATCCGAACGCAGGCGCCACCGTCTGACGTACAGGCACCGTGTCCAGCAAAAAGGCCGTCTTGCGACGGCCTTTTGCATTTGTAGGGGGGTCGCGGCCCTGGGGCCGCCATGCTCAATGCAGCTGGCTCAATGCGGCAGGCGGCCGCTGGTGTCGTCACACAGCTCGTCGAGCACCAGGGCATCGGGCTCCTCGCCGAAGCTCCAATACACCATCAGCACAATGATCTTGAGGTCGTCGAGCATCAAGGGCTCGCCGGGCACGGCCATGGCGCGGTCCACGGCGATCTCGCGCATGTAGGGCGGCAGCACGCCGGCCGCCTCCAGGAAGATCAGGAAACCCAGGGCATCGGCACCCAGGTGCTCGCGCTCGGCCACTGAATACACGCGCAAGCTGCCTTCAGACTGGGCCAGCACCGCGGGCAGGGGGGCTTCTTCCTCGGCGGCGGGACGCAGGGTCTGCGCGGCCAGATGCAGGCCATCGAGCCAGGTCAGCGCAGCCTGGATCTCCTCGGGCTCGAAACCTGCGGCACTGAGCTTGCGGCCCAGCTGCTGTGCCTCGGGACACGCATCGCCGTGCCAGTAGTTCTCGTAGACATAAACCAGCACTTCAAACATGGACCCAATATAACGCAGAAGACGAGCTCAGGCAGGGCTCAAGGGCTGCTCTGGTGACGCTGCCCCTTCAGGCCCGCACCAGCCGCTGGAAGAGGCCCCCGGGCAGGCGCGCCACCTGGCCTGCGAGCTCGAGCTCCAACAGCTCGGCCAGCAGGCGCTCGGTGGGCCAGCCGCAGCGCTGCTGCAAAGCGTCCAGCGGCAGGGGCTCAAAGCCCAGGGCCTGCAGCAGGTCAGAAGGCGTGGGGCCCAGCGCGGCAGGGGCGGCCGCCTGGACAGGCGCCGGAGCCAGCCAACCGAGCTCATCCAGCACATCCTGCACGGACGTGACCAGCCGCGCGCCCTGGTGGATGAGCGCATGGCAACCACGCGACTGCGGTGAATGGATGGAGCCCGGGATGGCCAGCACGTCCTTGCCCTGCTCGGCGGCCAGGCGCGCCGTGATGAGCGAGCCCGACTGCAAATTGGCCTCGACCACCAGCGTGGCCCGGCTCAGCCCCGCGATCAGGCGATTGCGCTGGGGAAAGTGGTGGGCGAGCGCGGGCGTGCCCAGCGGAAATTCGCTGAGCAGCGCGCCCTGACCGGCGATGCGGTGCGCCAGCGCGCGGTGCCGGCTGGGGTAGACCCGGTCCAGGCCAGTGCCGACCACCGCGAGGGTGAGGCCCCCGCCCTCGAGCGCACCGGCATGGGCTGCACCATCGATGCCCAGGGCCAGGCCCGAGACCACGCAAATGCCCTGGCCCGCCAGCGCCTGGGCAAATTGCCGGGCATTGAGCTCACCCTGCGGTGTGGGGTTGCGGCTGCCGACCACGGCCAGGCAGTGGGCGTTCGAGAACGGGGCCTCGGACCACGGACGCACCAGGCTGCCCATGGCAAAGAGCATGAGCGGCGGGTCGTCGATGTCCAGCAGACAGGCCGGATAGCCGGGGGCTCCGAGCGTGAAGACAGCACAGTCGGGCTGCGCCAGCCAGGCCTGGGTGCGCTCGAGCAGGGCCGCCAGCTCGGGCGGCTCGGCCGCCAGGGCCGGCAGCACCTTGGCCAGGCCCAGGGCTTCCCAGGCAGACGCCTCCTGCGCGAATACCGCCTGGGGACTACCGAAGGCACCCAGCAGCTGCCGGGCCTGCTGGCGGCCGATACCCGGCGACATCAGCAGGCGCAGCCAGGCCCTCAGTTCATCAGTGTCCATGCCCCATGCCCTCCTGTGGCGAGGCAGTTTAGGAGGGGCAGCCACCTGCGCCAGCCCTGCCGTGCAGGCATGACTAACTTTGACAAATACAGCCTTGACCCACGCCCTGAGCGCGGCACCCGCTTTGAGGGGAAAATACATGTTTTTCCCTGAGCCCCGACCCGTCATGAGCAGCCTGGCCATCCTCCGTTACCCCGATCCGCGCCTGCACACCGTAGCCCAGCCCGTGGCGGCCGTGGATGCCCGCATCCGCGAGCTGGCGGCGCAGATGTTCGAGACCATGTATGAGGCCAAGGGCATTGGCCTGGCGGCCACGCAGGTGAACGTGCACGAGCGCCTGATCGTCATTGACGTGAGCGAAGAACGCGATCAGCCCATGGTGTTGATCAACCCCGAGATCACCTGGGCCAGCGACGAAAAGCGCCTGGGTGAGGAGGGCTGCCTCTCGGTGCCCGGCATCTATGACGGCGTGGAGCGCGCCACCTCGGTCAAGGTGCAGGCCCTGGACCTCGATGGCCAGCTGCGCACCCACCAGGCCGAGGGCATGCTGGCCGTGTGCATCCAGCACGAGATGGACCACCTGCTGGGCAAGGTGTTCGTCGAATACCTCTCACCGCTCAAGCGCAACCGCATCAAGACCAAGCTGGTCAAGCAGCAGCGGGACGACGAGCGCTATGCCGACAAAGCCCGGGCGCGCTGAATGCGTGTGGTCTTTGCGGGCACGCCCGAGTTCGCCCAGGTCGCCCTGGCCCGCCTGCATGCGGCAGGCTTCGAGATTCCCCTGGTCCTGACCCAGCCCGACCGCCCGGCCGGCCGCGGCATGAAGCTGCAGGCCTCGCCGGTCAAGCAGTTCGCACTCGACCATGGCATCAGCGTGGCCCAGCCGCGCAGCCTGCGCCTGGACGGCAAGTACCCCGACGACGCAGCGGCGGCGCAGCAGGCGCTGCTCGATGCGCGGCCCGATGTGATGGTGGTGGCGGCCTACGGCCTGATCCTGCCGCAGTGGACGCTGGACCTGCCGCGCCTGGGTTGCCTGAATATTCATGCCTCGCTGCTGCCGCGCTGGCGGGGCGCAGCGCCCATTCACCGCGCTATCGAAGCAGGCGACACGGAAACAGGCATCACCATCATGCAGATGGACGCGGGCCTGGACACCGGCGACATGATGCTGGCAGAACGCCTGCCGATTGCGCCCACCGACGACAACGGCAGCCTGCATGACAAGCTGGCCGAGTTGGGGGGCCGGCTCATCGTGGAGGCGCTGCAGCGTTCAGCGCTCTTGCGCACGCCCCAGCCCGCCGAGGGCGTGAGCTACGCCGCCAAGATCGACAAGGCCGAGGCCCCACTCGACTGGCGCGAGCCAGCCGCGCTGCTGGAGCGGCGCATCCGCGCCTTCCAGCCGGCACCCGGGGCCTCGGCCCTGCTGGAGGGCACGGCCATCAAGCTCTGGCGCGCATCCGTTCTGCCGCACCAGGACCGGCCGCCAGGCACGGTACTGGCGGCCAGCGCAGACGGCGTGGACGTGGCCACGGGCCAGGGCGTGCTGCGCCTGCACCGGCTGCAAAAAGCCGGCGGCAAGCCGCTGGAGGTGGCCGAGTTCCTGCGCGGTTTTGACGTGCAGCCCGGCCAGCAGTTCGCCCCACGGGACAGCGCATGAGCGGGCTGCAGCGCCTCTGGCGCGACCCTGAATTCCGCGCTGGTGCGCGCGACATGTCCAGCGTGGCGCCCGGTCTGGCCGCCTGGGGCCTGATGACGGGCGTGGCCATGGTCAATTCCGGCATGAGCATGGCCGAGGTGCTGCTGATGGGCATGTTCGTGTATGCCGGCAGCTCCCAGCTCTCGGCCCTTCCCCTGATCGCTGCCGGCGCGCCCATGTGGGTGGTGCTGGCCACTGCGTTTTGCGTGAACCTGCGCTTTGTGGTCTTCAGTGCCCACATCCGCGGCTATGTGATGCACCTGAGCCTTGCGCAGCGGCTGCTGCGCGGCTATCTGACAGCCGACCTGTCTTATGTGCTGTTCACCAAGCGCCACCCTCAGCCGGCCACCACGCAGGACGGTCGGCAGACGCAACTCGACTACCTGGCCGGTAGCTGTGCGGTGGCCTGGGCGAGCTGGATGGTGCCCAGCCTGCTGGGCATTGCTTTTGCCAAGGCTATTCCCACGAGCTGGGGGCTGGGCTTTGCAGGCATGCTGGCGCTGCTGGGCATCCTCTGCTCGCTGGCCAGCTCGCGCTTGCGCGGCATCGCCGCGGTGGTGGCGGGCAGCGCGGCGGTGGCAGCCTATGCGCTGCCGCTCAAGCTCAACATCCTGGTGGGCATTGCAGCGGCGGTCTGCATCTGCATGCTGATGGACAAGTCTGAGGTGCCCACACCCGCCGAAGGCCGCCAAGGATGAAAGGACGCCCCTGATGGAAGGCACCGACTGGTGGACTGTGGTGACCATCCTTGCGATGGTGGCCAACACGGTTATCACCCGCTCCTTTTTCTTCATCTCCAGCAAGCCCTGGTCGTTGCCGTCCTGGGCCCAGCGCGGCCTGAACTACGCGCCCATCGCCGCACTGGCCAGCGTGATCATTCCGGAGATGGTGATGAGCCAGGGTCAGCTGATCAGCTCCTGGCAGGACGCTCGGCTGTTTGCCGTGGCCGCGGGCGTGGCCTGGTTCTACTTCAGGCGGGGCGTCTTCGGCACCATCGTATGCGGCATGGCGGTGTACCTGCCGCTGCACATCGGGCTGGGCTGGTAAGCGGGGGCCGTCGGTGCTCAGGCCCTTGAAACCCCGGCCCCTACAATGCCTGCCGCCATGAACTTCATCCGCTTTTCCGATCTGTGCGCCCAGGGCAAGGCCCGAGGCCAACGCGTCTTTATCCGTGCCGACCTGAACGTGCCCCAGGACGACGAGGGCCGCATCACCGAAGACACCCGCATCCGCGCCTCGCTGGCCTGCATTCGTCTGGCGCTGGACGCCGGCGCTGCCGTGATGGTCACCTCCCACCTGGGCCGCCCCACCGAGGGCGAGTTCAGCCCCGAGGACTCCCTGGCCCCGGTCGCCGAGCGCCTGGGCGAGCTGTTGGGCCGCGAGGTGCCGCTGGTCTCGAACTGGCTGGACGGCGTGACCGTGCAACCCGGGCAGGTGGTGCTGCTGGAGAACTGCCGCCTCAACAAGGGCGAGAAGAAAAACAACGAAGCGCTGGCCCGCCAGATGGCCAGCCTGTGCGACATCTTCGTGCACGACGCCTTTGGCACCGCGCACCGCGCCGAAGCCTCGACCTACGGCATCGCGCAGTTCGCCAAGGTGGCCAGTGCCGGCCCGCTGCTGGCCGCCGAGATGGATGCCATCTCCCAAGCCCTCTCGGCGCCCAAGCGGCCGCTGGTGGCCATCGTGGCAGGCAGCAAGGTCTCGACCAAACTCACCATCCTGCAGAGCCTGGCAAGCAATGTGGACCAGCTCATCGTGGGCGGCGGCATTGCCAACACCTTCATGCTGGCTGCAGGCCTTCCTATCGGCAAGAGCCTGGCCGAGAAAGACCTGGTGGGCCAGGCCCAGGCCGTGATCACGGCCATGAAAGCGCGCGGCGCCGAAGTGCCGATTCCCACCGATGTGGTGGTGGCCAAGACCTTTGCCGCCGACGCACCGGCCACGGTGAAAAAGGCCAGCGAGGTGGCCGAGGACGACCTGATCCTGGACATTGGCCCCGAAACCACTGCCCGCCTGGCCGCACAGCTCAAGGCCGCGGGCACCATTGTGTGGAACGGCCCTGTGGGCGTGTTCGAGTTCGACGCCTTTTCCAAAGGCACCGAAGGCATCGCCCGCGCCATTGCAGACAGCCCCGCCTTCTCCATTGCCGGCGGTGGCGACACCCTGGCGGCCATTGCCAAGTACGGCATTGAAAAGC
>CANGYC010000044.1 GCA_947457975.1 Comamonadaceae bacterium
CTCCTGCCAAAAAGGCTGCTCCCGCCAAGAAAGCTGCTCCTGCCAAAAAGGCTGCTGCCAAGAAGGCCCCTGCCAAGAAGCGCACCCCCAACGCAGCATTCATGAAGCCGCTGGCTCCCAGTGCTGCGCTGGCCGCCGTGGTGGGCGACAAGCCGCTGCCGCGCACCGAGATCGTCAGCAAGCTGTGGGCTTACATCAAGTCCAAGGGCCTGCAGGACAAGACCAACAAGCGCATGGTCAACGCCGACGACAAGCTCAAGGCCGTGTTCGGCAAGGCCCAGGTCTCGATGTTCGAGATGGCTGGCCTGATCGGCAAGCACGTCAAGTAATCAGCCTCGCGCTGAACTCAAAAGGCCGGTGGAGACACCGGCCTTTTTCTTTGCCCGTATCCGCGATCAGAGACGGGCACCTTGCTCACAGCCTGGACTGGACTGTGCGCCCACACCCGACACACTCTGCGAATGCACGCCCTGCGAGTTAGACTTAGTTAACCACAGGGTGAATTCAAGCCATGGCCAAAGCCACGTCCACCGCCCCCGAAGAGCGACAGCGCGATGCCGAACGCTCGCAAGCGGGCATTCTTGCGGCCGCCCGCGACGAGTTCGCCGAGTATGGCCTGGCGGGCGCCCGCATGGACCGCATCGCCGAGCGGGCCGGGCTGAACAAGCGGCTGATCTATTACTACTTCGAGGACAAGGAACGCCTGTTCGCCAGCGTCCTCGAGCAGGCCTATAAAGACATTCGCCAGCAGGAGCGGGAACTCCACCTACTCGACCTCGAGCCCGTGCAGGCCGTGCGCCGCCTGGTCGAATTCACCTGGCACTACTACCTCGACCATCCTGAGTTCATCACCCTGCTCAACAGCGCCAACCTGCACCGCGGCCGGCACCTGCCCGACATCGAGCGCGCACAGGCCCTGAACTCCACCCTGGTGGACACCCTGGCCGAGGTGCTGGAGCGTGGCCGGCGTGAAGGCCTTTTTCGCGGCGGTGTCGATCCAGTGCAGCTCTACGTGTCCATCGCCGGCATCGCCTACTTCTACCTCTCCAACAACCACACCCTCTCGGCCATCTTCGGCCGCGACCTGCTCAGCCCCAAGGCCCGCAATGAACGGCTCTCGCACATGAGCGACGTCATCCTGGGCTACCTGCTGCGCAGCTGAAACCACAGCTCAGCCCAGCGGCGAAATCCAGGGTTTCCACCGATGAAGACGAGAGGGCTCAGCCTACAATTCACCAATCAGTTAACTAAAAGACGGGTGACCGTCGCCACAGGAGACCACCGCATGCAGCCCCAACGCCGCCTTGTTCACACCCTGCTGGCCAGCCTGGCCCTTGCCCTGCCCCTGAGTAGCCTGGCGCAAGGCAGCTACCCCAACCGGCCCATCAAGGTGATCGTGCCCTTCCCCGCGGGAAGCACCACGGACATCATTGCGCGCGCCATCACCGACAAAATGAGCCAGAGCATGGGGCAGACGCTGGTGGTGGAAAACCGCGGCGGCGCCAGCGGCACGATCGGCCAGGCTGCGGTTGCGCAGGCCGCTGCCGACGGCTACACCATCATGATCCACAGCTCATCGCACACGGTCAGCCCCTCCACCTTTGCCAAGCTGCCCTTTGACACCGAGAGGGACTTCGTGGGCGTCACGCCGATCTCCACCACGCCCAATGTGCTGGTGATCTCACCGTCCAAGAACATCAAGACCCTGGGCGAGTTGCTGGCGGCCGCACGGGCCAAACCGGGTGCGCTGAACTTCGCCTCAGCCGGTCAGGGCAGCGCCACGCACCTCAATGCAGAGAAGTTCAAACTGGCCGCCAAGATCGATGCCATGAACGTGCCCTTCAAGGGCTCGGCCGAGGCCGTGACCGAGGTGATGGCCGGCCGCGTCGATTACTACTTCTCCCCCATCGCCCCGGTGATCGGCCAGATCCGCAACAACCAGCTGGTGCCGCTGGCCGTGGGTTCCCCCCGCCGCGCCAGCGCCCTGCCCAACGTGCCGACCACCGCCGAGGCGGGTGTGCCCGGCTCGGAGTTCAACTTCTGGATCGGCATGATGGCCCCGGCCAAGACGCCGCGCGACATCGTCAACCGCCTGGCTGACGAGGTGGCCAAGGCCCTGGCCACGGCGGAAGTGAAGGAGCGCTTTGAAAAACTGGGCGCAGATGCCTGGACCCTCAGGCCAGAGCAGTTCGACACCTACATCCGCGACGAAATCAAGAGCAATGCGGTCCTGGTCAAGGCCGCGGGCCTGCAAGTCCAGTAATAAGCAGCGCGCCCGCGAGGGCCATCTCCATCCTCCATGACCCTCAGCCCCATGGGCTGCGGGTTGAACTCACCCTGATTTACTCGCAGGAGATTTTTTCGTGGCCATTCAACGACTCGGAATCATCATGCACGGCGTCACCGGACGCATGGGCATGAACCAGCACCTCATCCGCTCCATCTGCGCCATCCGCGCGCAAGGCGGCGTCAGCCTCTCCAACGGCGACAAGGTCATGCCCGACCCCATCCTGATCGGCCGCAATGCCGAGAAGATTGCGGCGCTGGCCCAGGCCCATGGCATCGCGCGCTGGGGCACCGACCTCGACGCCGCGCTGGCCAATGCAGACGACACCGTCTTCTTTGACGCCGGCACCACGCAGATGCGCCCCACCCTGCTGGCCAAAGCCATCCGCGCCGGCAAGCATGTGTACTGCGAAAAACCGATCGCCACGAACTTGAACGAGGCGGTCGAGATCGCCCGCCTGGCCGAGGAGGCCTCAGCCAAGCGCGGGCTCAAGCACGGCGCCGTGCAGGACAAGCTGTTCCTGCCGGGCCTGCGCAAGCTGGACATGCTGCGCCGCGCTGGCTTCTTTGGCCGCATGCTCAGTGTGCGCATCGAGTTCGGCTACTGGGTGTTCGAGGGTGACCTCCAACCCATCCAGCGCCCGAGCTGGAACTACCGTGCCGAAGACGGCGGCGGCATCATCCTCGACACGGTCTGCCACTGGCCCTACGTGCTGGACAACCTGTTCGGCGACGTGCAGTCGATCTCCTGCCTGGGCGCCACGCACATCCCGCAGCGCTGGGACGAGGCCGGCCAGCCCTACGCCGCCACCGCCGACGACGCGGCCTACTGCACCCTCGAACTCAAGGGCCACAACGGTGAGCCAGTGGTCGCGCAGGTCAACAGCAGCTGGACCACCCGCGTTCGCCGCGATGACCTGGTCACCTTCCATGTGGATGGCACGCACGGCTCGGCCGTGGCCGGCCTGCAGGAATGCCGCGCCCAAAGCCGGGTGGCCACGCCGCGCCCGGTCTGGAACCCGGACATCAAGCAGACCATGAACTTCTTCGACCAGTGGCAGGACGTGCCAGATTCGCAGGTCTATGACAACGGCTTCAAGATCCAGTGGGAGCATTTCATCCGCCACGTGGTCGAGGACGCGCCTTACCGCTGGACGCTGCCTGAAGGCACCAAGGGCGTGCAACTGGTTGAAGCCGCGCTGCAAAGCTGGAAGGAGCGCCGCTGGGTGGACGTTCCGGCCCTGAAGATCTGACCCCCGCCCGCTCTCCTTGCCCGAGGCCCCCATGAGCCCATCCCTTCTCCTTCCCCAGGCCGACGGCCGGCTGGTGCGCCACACCCTGCAAGGCCAGGCCCCGGCCCGCGCCAGCACGCGAGTGCCGTTCAACCGCATCGCCTACTCGGCGGCCCACGTGGTGGCCGATCCCCTCGCGGCAGTGGATCCCTGGCTGCAATGCGCCGTCGACTGGGACGCCACCATCGCCTACCGGCGCCACCTTTGGTCGCTGGGCATGGGCGTGGCCGAGGCCATGGACACGGCCCAGCGCGGCATGGGCATGGACTGGCCGACCTCGCTGGAGCTGATCCGGCGCTCGCTGGACGCCGCCCGCGACTTTGGCCCCGGCGCCCTGCTGGCCTCGGGCTGCGGCACCGACCACCTCGATGCAGCCAGTGTCACCAGCGTGGACCAGGTCATCCAGGGCTACGAGGAACAGATGGCGGCCATCGAGAAACTGGGTGGCCGGCTCATCATCATGGCCAGCCGGGCGTTGGCCCGCGTGGCGCGCGGTCCGGCCGACTACGAACGGGTGTATGACCGCATCCTGCGCCAGGCGCGCCAGCCCGTGGTCCTGCACTGGCTGGGCGACATGTTCGACCCGGCGCTCAGCGGCTACTGGGGCACGCCCGACCTCAATGCCGCCATGGACACGGCCCTGGGCATCATCGCGGCGCACCCCGACAAGGTCGACGGCATCAAGATCTCCCTGCTGGACAAGGACAAGGAAATCGCCATGCGCCGGCGCCTGCCCAAGGGCGTGCGCATGTACACGGGCGACGACTTCAACTACGCCGAGCTGATTGCCGGCGACGGCGTGGGCAGCGAAGAGGTCCATGGCCAGAGCGATGCCCTGCTGGGCATCTTCGACGCCATTGCGCCGGCCGCCAGTGCCGCCTTGAGCGCCCTGGCCCAGGGCGACGTGGCGCGCTTTCACGACATCCTGGCGCCCACGGTGCCACTGTCGCGCCACATCTTCCAGGCGCCCACGCGCTACTACAAGACCGGCGTGGTGTTCATGGCCTGGCTCAACGGCCACCAAAGCCACTTCACCCTGGTCGGTGGCCAGCAGAGCACGCGCAACATCCTGCACCTGGCCGAGCTTTTCCGGTTGGCCGATGCGGCCAAGCTGCTGGAGCAGCCCGAGCTGGCCACCCAGCGCATGAAGGCACTGCTGGCCGTGCATGGCGTGCAGGCCTGACCGTTTTCACCAAGAGGAGACACTCGTATGAGACAACTGCTTCGTTACGGCCTGGCCCTGTGCCTGGGCTTGGCTGCTCTGGGCGCTGCCGCGCAGACCTACCCCAACCGACCGGTCAAGGTCATCATCCCCTTCCCGCCCGGCGGCACCTTGGACCAGCTTGGCCGCGCCCTGGCGCAGAAACTCAGCGAACAGATGGGGCAGCCATTCGTGGTGGAAAACCGCCCCGGCGGCAATGGCACCATTGGCGCCGATGTGGTCGCCAGGGCGCCGGCTGACGGCTATACGCTGCTGTTCAATGCCTCCACCTTCGTCACCGCACCCATGACCATGAAGTCAGTGCCTTATGGCGTGGTGAAGGACTTCCAGCCGGTGTCACTGGTGGCCAAGGCGCCGCTGTCGGTGGCCATCAACAAGAACCTGCCCGTGAACGACCTGAAGTCGCTGCTGGCCTTCGCCCAGGCCAACCCGGGCAAGATGACCTTTGCCGTGGGCTCCATTGGCTCGGCCGGCCACCTGGCCACCGAGATGCTCAAGCGCGCCGGCAACCTGGACTATGTGGTGGTGCCCTACAAAGGCACGGCGCCAGCCTTCCAGGACCTGATCGGCGGTCAAATCGCCGGCTTCATCGACCCCATTCTGGGTTCCCTCCAGTTCCACAAGAACGGCATGCTGCGCGTGGTGGCCGTGACCTCCAACACACGGGCACCCAGCCTGCCCGAGGTGGCCACCGTGGCCGAGACCCTGCCGGGTTTTGAATTCTTTAGCTGGTACGGCCTGTGGGGTCCCAGCCGCCTGCCCGCCGACATCACGCAACGCCTGAACGCCGAAGTGAACAAAGCCCTGGCGAGCGACATGAAAGACCGATTCGTCAGCCAGGGCCTGGTGATGACGCCGGGCTCGGTGGACGACTTCATCAAGTTCCAGCGCGAGGACATGGCGCGCGCCCAGAAGATCATCACCGAAGGCAACATTCGTGTCGAATGAGGCGCGGCATGCCCTGGTGACGGGCAGCAGCTCGGGCATTGGGGCAGCCTGCGCGCGGCACCTGCTTGCTCTGGGCTGGCAGGTCACGGGCCTGGACATGCAGCCGCCCACGTTGGACCATCCACGCTTTCGCGCCTTGACGGCAGACCTGCGCGATGCGGTCGCCCTGAACCGCGCATTGGACAGCGTGGCGGGCGCAAACGCCCTGGTGCATGCCGCCGGCCTCCTGCGCACCGGCCGTATCGAGCAGCTCGACCCTGAAGACGGCCTGGCCATGTGGCACTTGCACGTGGACGCCACCACCCGGCTGGCGCAGCGCCTGCTGCCCGCCATGGCGGCGGCAGGCCACGGCCGGGTGGTGCTGATCGGCAGCCGCGTGGCCCGCGGCATCGCCGGCCGCAGCCAGTACGCCGCCAGCAAGGCCGCCCTGGTGGCCCTGGCGCGCAGCTGGGCCGCCGAGGTGGTGCGCCAAGGCGTCACGGTCAACGTGGTCAGCCCCGCCGCCACGAACACCGCCATGCTGGGCGACCCCGCCCGCCAGGACACCCCTCCTAAGCTGCCCCCACGGGGCCGCCTGATCGAGGCGGACGAAGTGGCTGCGGCGGTGGGCTTTCTGTTGTCGCCGCAGGCTGCAGCCATCACGGGGCAGGAGCTGGTGCTCTGCGGCGGTGCCTCCCTTGAGGGCGCCTGAAGTGGCAGGGCACACGCCCGTTGGCCTGGTGGGTCTGGGCCTGGTGGGACAGGCCCTCGGCCGGCGCCTGCGCGCGGCGGGCCACGAGGTCTGGGGCTGGGACCTGAGCGAGGCCGCGCGGCAGGCCTTCGCGGCCCAGGGCGGGCAGTTGGCAAGCTCAGTGCGCACGCTGGGCCAGGCCTGCGGCACCGTGCTGCTGGCCATCTACGAAACCAAAGACGTGCAGGCCCTGGCGGGCGAGCCCGAGGGACTGCTGGGCGCCGGCAGCCGCGTGCACACCCTCATCGACTGCTCCACTGGCCATCCGCAGCAGCTCGAAACCCTGGCCGCCGCACTGGCGCAGCGCGGCATCACTTTGCTGGAAGCGCCGCTGTCGGGTTCAAGCGAACAGATTGGCGCAGGCCAGGCCACCATGCTGCTGGGCGGCCCGGCCGAGGCGGTGGCGGCACAAGACGCGCTGCTGGCCGCCATCTCGGCGCAGCGCATGCATGTGGGCCCCACCGGCATGGGCGCGCGCGCCAAGCTCGCCACCAACCTGGTGCTGGGCCTGAACCGGGCCGCCCTGGCCGAGGGCCTGGTCTTTGCCGAATCCCTGGGCATCGCGCCCGAGACTTTTCTGGCGCTGGTGCTCGACAGCCCCGCCCGCTCGGTGGCAGCCGAGCTCAAAGGCCCGCTGATGGTGCAGGCGCGCTTCGAGCCGCCGCAATCGCGCATCCGCCAGCACCTCAAGGACCTGGGTCTGATGCTGGAGCAGGCGGGCAGCGCGGGCCTGGCCATGCCCCTGACCAGCGCGCACGCGGCCGTGCTCGAGGCGGCCGTGCACGCCGGCGACGGCGACCTGGACAACGCCGCCATCGTGCAGCAGCTCAGGCGCGGGCGTACCAAGCCCACCGATGCCACAAAGGAACGACCGTGAGAGATTTTTCGCAAGACCACCACTGGCTGTCGATCAACACCGCCACCGTCCGCAAGAGCCGCGGGCAAGACCTGCCCCTGCCGCAGATCATCGAGGCCTGCGTGGCGCGGGGCATCCGCGCCATTGCGCCCTGGCGGGACCAGGTGCATGCCGCCGGCCTGGACGTGGTCTCGGGCCTGGTCAGGCAGCACGGCCTCCAGCTCTCGGGCTACTGCCGCGGTGGCATGTTCACGGCCAGCGATGCGCAGGGCCTGCAGGCCGCACTCGACGACAACCGCCGCGCCCTGGACGAAGCCTGCGAGCTGGACGCTGACTGCCTGGTGCTGGTGGTGGGCGCCCTGCCGGGCGCGCTGGAAGGGCGGGCCGCGCACAAAGACATCGCCCGCGCGCGGGCCCAGGTGCAGGACGGCATCGCTGCCCTGCTCGAGCACGCCCGCGCCCAGCACATGCCGCTGGCCATTGAGCCACTACACCCCATGTACGCCGCCGACCGCGCCTGCGTGAACACCCTCGAGCAGGCCCTGGACCTGTGCGACGCGATCGAGCCTCGCTCTGCCGGCGCGATGGGCGCGCCCGCGCTGGGCGTGGCGGTGGACGTCTATCACACCTGGTGGGACCCGAAGCTGCAGCAAGGCATCGAGCGCGCCGGCCGGGACCAGCGCATCCTGGCCTTTCACGTCTGCGACTGGCGCACACCCACCCGCGACCTCCTCAACGACCGAGGCATGATGGGCGACGGGGTCATCGACATCCCGCGCATCCGGGGGTGGGTGGAGGACGCCGGCTTTGCCGGCTTCAGCGAGGTGGAAATCTTCTCCACGCAGGACTGGTGGCAGCGCCCGCACGAGGAGGTGCTGGACACCTGCATCGCGCGCCACCGCAGCGCGGTCTAGGGCTTCAGCGCCCGCGTGCCAGCGCCTGCTGCGTGATGGCTTCGAGCGTACCGCGCGTGGTTATCACCTCGGGGCTGAGCATCACCTCAATTAGGCTGCCCTGGCTGCGTGCCAGCGCCGCCCGCAGCGCCGACTCGAACTCCTCGGTGCGCGTGATGCGCTGCGCGGCATAACCATAAGCCTGCGCCAGGGCCACGAAATCCGGGTTCTGCAGAACCGAGCCACTTTCATGCCGAGGGTACTCGCGCTCCTGGTGCATGCGAATGGTGCCGTACATGCCGTTGTTGAGCAGCACGATGATGCTTTTGCCGCCGTGCTGCACGGCGGTGGCCAGTTCCTGGCCGTTCATCAGAAAGTCGCCATCGCCTGCCATGGTCAGCACAACGCGCCCCGTGGTCAGGGCGGCGGCAATGCCAGCCGGCACACCGTAACCCATGGCGCCGACGGTGGGCGCCAGCTGCGTCTTGTGGCCCTTGGCCAGACCGTGGTGGCGAAAGAACCGGTGCGTCCAACTCGCAAAATTGCCGGCGCCGTTGGAAAGCACCGCGTCTTCGGGCAGGTGCTTTTGCAGCAGGGCCACGATGGCCGGCATGTCGATGCTGCCGGGCCAGGTGCCCGCGGGCGGCGGCTGCAGGTTGGCCAGGTAGTCCGCATGGGCCTGCTCTGTCCAGGCCTCCCAGGGCAGCTCCTTGGGCGCCGTGAGCACCTCCAGCGAGCGGGCCGCCGCGTTCATGGTGGCGTTGATGGCCAGGTCGGCCTGATAGACGCGGTGCAGCTCCTCGGCGCTGGCGTGGATGTGCACCAGTTTCTGCGCCAGCCGGGGCGGCTTGAGCAGGGTGTAGCTGCCGGTGGTCATCTCGCCCAGGCGCGGGCCGATGGCGATCAGCAAATCGCTCTGGCGCACCCGCTCGGCCAGCTTGGGGTTGAGGCCGATGCCCACTTCGCCGGCGTACAGGGGATGGTGGTTGTCGAAGGTGTCCTGGAAACGGAAGGCATTGGCCACCGGCAGCCTCCAGTTCTCGGCAAAACGCTGCAGGGCCTGCGCGGCCTGCGGCGTCCAGCCGCTGCCGCCGGCGATCACCAGAGGGCGCTGTGAAGCCAAGAGCATGCTGCGCAGCGTGCGCAAACTGCCCGGATCGCTCCAGGCCTGCACGGCCTCCACGCGCGGCAAAGGCTGGGCGGTGGTGGACTGCGTAAGCATGTCCTCGGGCAGCACCAGCACCACCGGGCCGGGCCGGCCATTCATGGCGGTGGCAAAGGCGCGGGCCACGTATTCGGGGATACGGTCGGCGTCGTCGATGCGCTCGACCCGCTTGGCAAAGGCCTTGGTGCTGGGGCCGAAGAAGCTCAGGAAGTCCACCTCCTGAAAGGCCTCGCGGTCGCGGCAGTCGCTGGCCACATCGCCCACCAGCAGCACCATGGGGGTGGAGTCCTGAAAGGCCGTATGCACCCCAATGGAGGCGTTAGTCGCACCCGGTCCGCGCGTGACCATGCACACGCCCGGGCGGCTGGTGAGCTTGCCATGCGCCTCGGCCATGAAGGCCGCGCCGCCCTCCTGGCGGCAGGTGATGTAGCGGATCTGATCACGCCGCGCGTGCAGGCCGTCCAGGACCGCCAGGTAACTCTCGCCGGGCACGCCGAAGGCATGGGTGACACCCTGGGCAATGAGGCAGTCAACAAGCAGGTGGCCCGCCGTCTGGGGGGCAAAGGCAAGAGAAGAGCTCATGAGAGCGATTGTGCCGCGCGAGCCGAACCAGGACCGGGCACAGGGCCGGGCTGATCAGACAGCTGCAGCTTGTTGGCGGCGCCCGACGCTGCGCACCCGGAAGGCGCTGAACACCAGCAGGGCCTGCACCACCACCAGCCCGAGCAGCACACTGCGGTACTGCCCATGGTCCATGAGCACGCCGAAGATCAGCGGCGTGATGGCCTGGCCGACGTCCAGGCCCCCATAGACCACGCCATACACACGGCCCGTGGAGCCGGGCGGCGTGGACTGCTTGACCAGCAGGTCGCGCGAGGGACCGGCCGTGCCTGAGGCAAAGCCCATGGCCACGAACAGCAGAGGCACCAGCCAGACGGGCACCGACAAGAGTGCCAGAGACAGGGCCATGCAGGCCGCCACACTGAAGCCCGTGGCCACCACCTTCTCGCAGTGCATGGGGTCATTGGCCAGAAAACCGCCCAGCACGGTGCCCGCTGCACTGCCGCACATGTAGAGCGTCACGCACAGCGACATGGTGGCCAGGGGCACCCCGTGCAGCTGGCTGATGGCCGTGGGCATGAACACTTGCACCAGGCCCAGCACCATGGCAAACAGAAAGAAAAAGCCAAAACAGGTCCAGACCGCAGGGGACTTGAGAAAGCCCAGACCACCGGGGTCCTGTGCGGCCGAGGCGGGCCGCGGCTCCACTGCCAGGCGCTGGTGGTTGAGCAGCAGCACCACCAGCACCAGGGCGGGCACCAGGGCGGCCACGGCCAGGGCCATGCGCCAGGACGAGGACGCCAGGGCCACGCTGGTCATGAGCAAGGGCGCCAGGGCCCAGCCCAGGGTGCCCGTCAGGCCATGGGCGCTGTAGGCATGGCCCAGTCGGGGGCTGCTGACCTTGCTGTTGAGCAGCGTGAAGTCGACCGGGTGAAACACCCCGTTGCCCACACCCGCCAGGGCTGCGAAGAACACCAGCATCCAGTAGCCCGTGGACAGGGAATAACCCACGCAGGCCGCGGCGATGCAGACCAGGCCGAGGTACATCACCGGGCGGGGGCCCAGGCGATCCACGACAAAGCCCGACAGCGCCTGCACCACGCAGGACACCACAAAGAAGACGGTAAGCACAAAACCCAACTCCGCATAGTTCACTGCGAAAGCCTCTTTGAGCCAGGGAAACAGGGGCGGCAAAAGCTGCTGGCTGTAATGGCTGACCAGGTGGGCCAGGCCGACCAAGCCAATCAGCTTGGCGTCGTCGCGCCAGGGTACGGCCGGGGTCGGACCCAGGGTGGTGCTTGTGCTGCTCATGGGCTGTATCGTAGTATTGGCTGCGTTTTCTGGATAACGCTGAAAAGTCAGTTTTTAGTGAATTTCAGCCAAACTCTGCCCGCCCACATCCCTAGCCCCATGCCTGCACAGCATTCGCGCCCGGCCCCGCTGGGTGACATGGCCCACTTCACCCCCAGCCCGGCGCGGCCCGTGCGGGTGCGCGCGCGCAGCATGGCCGCCGACACGCACTTCGAACCCCATGAACATGGCTGGGCACAACTGGCCTACTGCGCCAGCGGGCTGCTGCAGGTGACGGCGGCGCACCGGCGAGGCAGCGCCGACGAGATGACCTACATCATCCCGCCCTCACGCGCCGTGTGGATCGCCCCAGGCGCGCGCCACCATGTCAGCGTGATCGAGGCGGCCGAATTCCGCACCCTCTACATCGCGGCCCAAGCCTTGCCAGCCGACTGGCAGGACTGCCGCATGCTGCGGGTCTCGCCCCTGCTGCGCGAGCTGGTGGGCGCACTTGAACCCCTATCGCAGGCGCGCAGCAGCTCGGCACGCGAGCAGGGACTCACTGGCCTGGTGCTCGATGAACTCACCCGCGCCGACACGCAGGCCCTGGGCGTGCCCCTGCCGCATCCCGAACTGGGCGACAAGCGCCTGCGCGCCCTGTGCGAGGCGGTGCTGCGCGGCCCCACCCGGCAAGGCATGCTGTCGGCCTGGGCGGCCGAGGTGGGTGCCAGCGAGCGCACCATGGCCCGCCTGTTTCGCGAGGAACTGGGCATGAACTACCAGCAGTGGCGCCAGCAGGTGCTGCTGGCCCACGCCCTGCCCTTGCTGGCGCGTGGCCTACCTGTGGGACAGGTGGCGGCGCTCAGCGGCTATGCCAGTGAGAGCGCCTTCTCGGCCATGTTCAAAGCCGCCATGGGCCAGCCGCCGGGCCGTTTCCAGCGGCACA
>CANGYC010000045.1 GCA_947457975.1 Comamonadaceae bacterium
CTCAAGACCGATCAGGGCAAGGCCCGGCTGCACAAGCGCCTGGAAAGCTGCGACCTCCTGATCACCTCCTTCAGGCCCTCGGCCCTGGCCAAGCTCGGCCTGGACTGGGCGGCCCTGCGGGCCCAGCATCCGCAGCTGAGCCTGGTGCGCATCGTCGGCGCACCCGGGCCGCTGGCCGAGGTGCCTGGACACGACCTCACCTACCAGGCCGAGGTGGGCCTGGTGCCAGGCCAAGCCCTGCCCGCCAGCCTGTTTGCCGACATGGGCGGTGCGCTCATGGCCAGCGAGGCCGCGCTGCAGGCCCTTTTGATAAAGCAGCGATCCGGGCGGGGCAGCCTGCATGAGGTGGCGCTGTCGAGTGCCGCAGCCTGGCTGGCACTGCCACGCGACTGGGGCATGTGCACCCCACAGGGCGCGGTGGGCGGCGCGCACGCAGGCTACCGGGTGTACGCCTGCAAGGACGGCCGGGTGGCCGTGGCGGCGCTGGAGCCCCATTTTGCGCAGCGGCTGTGCGAGGCAGCGGGGCTGCTTCAGACAGGGTCGCCGCCGAACCTGATGAGCCCACAGGTGCATGCGGCCATCGAGGCCTGGATGGCTGGCATGACGCGCCGCCAGCTAGGCCGCTTGGCCGCTGCGCGCGACATCCCCTTGCACACCCTGCGCTGAGGCTCAGCGCTGGCCCTTGGGTTTGATGCCGGCACGCGGCGGCAGGCCCGTGTGCTGTGTCAGCAGGCGCCCGCGCACCGGTGAGTTCGGCTTGGCGCCGGGGGCAGCCACGGTGGAGTTCTTGCGGCGCGCCGTCTGGTAGCTGCCGTCCGTCATGGGCTGGAAGGTGGGGATCAGGTGATGCTTGCCGTTGCCGATGAGATCGGCGCGGCCCATGGTCTTGAGGGCCTCTCGCAGCAAGGGCCAGTTGTTTGGATCGTGGTAGCGCAGAAAGGCCTTGTGCAGGCGACGGCGCTTGTCACCGCGCACGATGTCCACGGCCTCGCTGTCCCGCGTGACCTTGCGCAGCGGGTTTTTATTGCTGTGGTACATGGCCGTGGCCGTGGCCATGGGCGAGGGGTAGAAGGTCTGCACCTGGTCGGCACGGAAGCCGTTGCGCTTGAGCCAGACGGCCAGATTCATCATGTCTTCGTCGCTGGTGCCCGGGTGGGCCGCAATGAAGTAGGGAATGAGGTACTGCTTTTTGCCGGCTTCAAGCGAGTACTTCTCGAACATCTGCTTGAACTTGTCGTAGCTGCCGATGCCCGGCTTCATCATCTTCGACAGTGGCCCGCCCTCGGTGTGCTCGGGCGCGATCTTGAGGTAGCCGCCCACGTGGTGCGTGACGAGCTCCTTCACATACTCAGGGCTCTGCACGGCGAGGTCATAGCGAAGACCCGAGCCAATGAGAATCTTCTTGATGCCCTTGAGCCCCCGCGCGCGGCGGTACATGCGAATGAGCGAGGAGTGGTCGGTGTTGAGGTTGGAGCAAATGCCCGGGTACACGCAGCTGGGCTTGCGGCAGGCGGCCTCAATCTCGGGCGACTTGCAGCCGATGCGGTACATATTGGCCGTGGGGCCGCCCAGGTCGGAGATGGTGCCCGTAAAGCCCTTGACCTTGTCGCGGATGGCCTCGATCTCGCGGATGACTGAGTCCTCCGAGCGGCTCTGGATGATGCGGCCCTCGTGCTCGGTGATCGAGCAGAAGGTGCAGCCACCAAAGCAGCCGCGCATGATGTTCACCGAAAAACGGATCATCTCCCAGGCCGGGATCTTGGTGCCGTGGTCGTGGCTGCCGTTTTCATCGGCATAGACCGGATGCGGACTGCGCGCATACGGCAGGTCGAACACATGGTCCATCTCTGCGGTGGTCAGCGGAATCGGCGGTGGGTTGATCCACACATCGCGGGCGGTGACGCCCTCGCCATGGGCCTGCACCAGGGCGCGTGCATTGCCCGGGTTGGTCTCCAGGTGCAACACGCGGTTGGCATGGGCGTAGAGCACGGAATCGCTCTTGACCTGCTCGTAGCTGGGCAGGCGAATGACACTGCGCTCGCGCGGAGGGGTCTTGAGCTTGCCGGCCAGGGCAGGGTTGGTGACAAACTGAATGGACTGGACTTTGCTCTTGGCTGGCACCAAGGGCAGTGGCTTGCCGTTTTCGGCCTCGGCCACCGCCTGGGCTTCGTCCTCGCGGGCGCAGGTGGCGCCCTGCTCGCGCGCCTGGTCCGAGATCATGAGGTAGGGATTCACATGCGCATCCACGCGGCCCGGGGTGTCGACGCTGGTGGAGTCGATCTCGAACCAGCCTTCGGCGCTGGGGTCGCCGCTCTTGCGCAGGAAAGCCGTGCCACGGATATCCGTCATCTGCTCGATGGGCTCGCGTGCAGCCAATCGGTGCGCGATCTCCACGATCGCTCGCTCAGCGTTGCCGTAGAGCAGCAGGTCGCACTTGGCGTCGATCACGATGCTGCGGCGCACCTTGTCCGACCAGTAGTCGTAGTGGGCAATGCGGCGCAGCGAGCCTTCGATGCCACCCATGATGATGGGCACATCCTTGTAGGCCTCGCGGCAGCGCTGGGAATACACCAGGGCCGCACGGTCGGGCCGCTGACCCGCCTGGCCGCCGGCGGTGTAGGCGTCATCGCTGCGGATCTTGCGGTCCGCCGTGTAGCGGTTGATCATGGAATCCATGTTCCCGGCGGTCACGCCGAAGAACAGGTTGGGCTTGCCAAGGGCCTTGAAGGGGTCGGCCGACTGCCAGTCGGGCTGGGCGATGATGCCCACCCGGAAGCCCTGGTCCTCCAGCATGCGGCCGATCACGGCCATGCCGAAACTGGGGTGGTCCACGTAGGCGTCGCCCGTGACGATGATGATGTCGCAACTGTCCCAACCGAGCTGCTGCATCTCCTCCCGGTTCGTGGGCAGGAAAGGCGCCGTGCCAAAGCGCTGCGCCCAGTACTTGCGATAGCTGGTCAAGGACTTGGCGGGGCGAGGGAATAGGGAGACGTCGGCGTAGGCAGTCATGGGAGCCCGGGGGGAAACCATGATTTTAGGTGCCTGCACCCGTTTGCGCCCGCCGGCCAGGCCATGGCCCTCTGGCCCAGGGTCCAGAGGCCGGGCTTCAGCGCACGGTGACCTGGCCGCGGATCTCACCACCAGGGTGGGCGGCGGTGTGCACATTCACGTACCAGCGGCCGGCCAGCAGCTCGGTCGCCTGGGCCTCCGTGAGGAGGGCGGCGCCCTCAGAGGGGCTGCTCACGGGCGAGGCCAGCGGAAACAGCACCCCCGCGTTGCTGTCTGGCTGGGCGGGACCATGAAAGTGGGCGGCGGTGGCCGGGCCGGTGAGTCCGGAGTACTCGAGCTTCCAGCGCAGCTGGCGGGTGCGACGGTCCAGCACGGCATCCAGCTGCCCCTGCCCCATGGACATCACCGGGGGCACTTCCTGGTCACCCTTGAGGGTGGTGCTCAGCGCCACCAGGTGCGCATCGGAAGTCAGATTGGTGCAGGCGCTGGCCAGCAGGGCAACACCCAGCAGGCCGAGGCGGCGGCGTGAACAGGTCATGGCCATCTCCAAGGTGGAAGAAAACACCCATGCTAGGCAAGCCCTGTCTGCAAGAAAAGCTCAGCCGCGGCCGATGGCGCCCTGAGCAGACAAGGCGCGTCGCCTGCTGACGGCCACCACCGACGCTGGCGCACAGGCACAAGCTCCTTGGCGACCTATGCTGCACCCATGAAACGGCTGCGCATCTTGCCACTCACCCTGATCAGCGCCCTGATCAGTGTCCTGCTGGGCGCTTGCCAGGACGGCCGGACGCCCTCCCCTCCCCACCGCGTTCCCAAGCCAAAAGTCGAACACAAGGCAGCAGACCCGATCAAGACGGGCCCGGTCATGGAGCGGCGCATCCTGCAGGTCTGAACCACTCAGACCTGCGGGCCCGGGCTCAACCATGGTCGCGCACACGGTCTCGCCACGCCTTCATTTCGGCGTGCTTGCGCTGCACCCCATCGGCCTGACGCTGCACCAGGCTGCGGACCTCGGGCGGCAGCTTCTCCTTGAGCACCTTGCGGTAGTGGGCCATGACAGTGTCTTGCCCGCGTTCGGCCTCCTCCAGCATGGCCTTGTCGGAATAACCCGCGAGCGTCCCCTTCAGGGACACCCAGCCGCGGTGCACCGAGCCCATGGCGCTGCCACCGTCGTCCGCCTCGCCGCCGAGTTGGCGGATGCAGTCCATCAGCTCGCGCGCGGCGCTGCGGCATTCGTCGGCATGCTCGCCCAGCCGCTGCTTGAGTTCGGTGTTCTGCACATGCTCGGCGCAAAGATTGAACCCATATTCACCGTCGCGGCTGCATTCCACCAGGTCGTTGAGCAAGTCCACCACATGGTCCCGGTCGCTGGCCTCGCCCGTCTGGCCCTGCCGCTGGAAGGCCTCGCTGCCGGGCATGCTGCTGTCGGAGCTGGGCAGGTGAGACAAGCTGGTGTCCTCGCCGCTGCTCACATTGATCCGCCGGGTGTGGTCGGCTGAGCCCACCGCCCCGCCGATGTCATGCAGACCGCCTGTGGTGCGGACGGTGTTGCCCGCCTCCCAGGAGGTGCTGCCGCTCGGGGAGGATGTCCCCGTAGTCAGGGTGGCGCCACTGAGGCCCCGGTCAAGGTCCAGATCAGCCTGCTCGGCGTTGCTGCGGATCACCACGCGGTCGCCATCGGCCCTGGCCTCGGGGAGCGGGCGGTCTTTGACGCTGCGGGCATTCATGCCCGCGGGGTTGGCGGTCCTCGGGTTTGGGGTATCTTGTGGTTCGGCCATGGCCCTGCTCCTTGAGTGAAATGAAAACGCTGGTGAAACGAAAGCATGGCCCTGCGCACAGGCAGCGGCCAGGGCAAGCTAGCAACGTCGAAGGGTCCATGGTCCATGGCCAGCGGACAGGCGGTGTCAGACGCGGCAACACCAACCTGTAGGATTGGGCAGGCGCGGGGCGGGGCCCCAAGCCCATGCTCGGCCTTAAACTCAAACCCACATGCAACAGCTCGGCGCACAGCCGACCTGGCAGGCACTTCTTTCCCTTCAGCAGCACGAGAACCCCATGGGACGACTCCAGGACAAAGTCAGCATCATCACGGGCGCCGGTCAGGGCATTGGCCTGGCCACCGCCATCAAATTCGCGCGTGAGGGGGCCATCGTGGTCGTGGCCGACGTGCGTCAAGCGGCGGTGGATGCCGCCGTAGCAGCCTGCCAGGCCGAAGGTGCGCAGGCCATGGGCGTGGTAATGGACGTCACGCAGCGCGTACAGGTCGATGCCGTGGTGGCTAGGGTCAAGGAACGCTTCGGCCGCATCGACGTGCTGGTGAACAACGCAGGCATCACGCAGGATGCGCGCCTGCAAAAGATGACGCTGGAGCAGTTCGACCGCGTGATCGACGTCAACCTGCGCGGCGTCTTCCACTGTGCCCAGGCCGTGGCCGACCTGATGGTCGCGCAGGGCAGCGGCGTCATCCTCAATGCCAGCTCGGTGGTCGGCATCTATGGCAATTTCGGGCAGACCAACTACGCCGCCACCAAGTTCGGCGTGATTGGCTTTACCAAAACCTGGAGCCGCGAACTCGGCCCCAAAGGCGTGCGTGTCAATGCCGTGGCGCCGGGCTTTGTGTCCACGCCTATTCTGGAAACCATCCCTGCCGACGTGCTCAAGGAGATGGAGCACCGTGTGCCGCTGCGCCGCCTGGGCCGGCCTGAGGAGGTGGCCAATGTCTATGCCTTCCTGGCCAGCGACGAGGCCAGCTACGTCAACGGCGCGGTGCTGGAAGTCGCCGGCGGCATGACGGTCTGAGTACACCTGCCCACCCATAATGCCCGCATGAGTTCCATTCCAGAGACGGGCCAGGCCTACACGCTCTTCAAGTCACGCCCCCGTTCGCTGTCGGACCTGTTCTTTGGCTTGAGCTGGCTGGCCTTGCAGGGCTTCGGCGGCGTGCTCGCCGTGGCGCAGCGGGAACTGGTGGAGCACAAGCGCTGGCTCACCAAGGAAGAGTTTGTCGAGGAGTGGTCGGTGGCGCAGCTCATGCCCGGCCCCAACGTGATCAACCTGGCCATCGCCCTGGGCAGCCGCTACTTCGGCTTCAAAGGCGCCCTGGTGGCCGTGGCCGGCATGCTGACCTTCCCGGCCATGATCGTGCTGCTGCTGGCCATCCTCTATGGCCAAGTAGGCCATCACCCGGCGGTGGCGGGTGCGCTGCGCGGCATGGGCGCGGTGGCGGCCGGGCTGGTGATTGCCACCGGGCTGCGGCTGACGCCCGCGCTCAAGTCCAACGTGCTGGGCCGAGGGGCGTGCGCGGCGCTCGGGCTGCTGGCTTTCGTGGGCATCGCCTGGTTGCGTCTGCCCCTGGCCTGGGTGATGCTCGCCCTGGGCAGCCTGGGCTGGCTGCTGGCCTGGAAGCGACTGGGAGGCTGAAGGCATGCTGCAGTTCACGCCCGGCGACTGGCTCAGCCTGTTCCTGCACTTTGGCACGCTCTCCTTGCTGGCCGTCGGCGGCGCCATCGCCACCACGGCCGACATGCACCGCTTCCTGGTGGACGAGCACGGCTGGCTCAGCGATGCACAGTTCAATGCCTCCATCGCCCTGGCCCAGGCTGCGCCAGGCCCCAACATCCTGTTCGTCGCCCTCATCGGTTGGAACGTGGGTCTCAACATGGGCAGCACCTGGATCGCTCTCCTGAGCGCGACAGCCTGCCTGGTGAGCATCATGCTGCCCAGTTCGGTGCTGACCTACTACACCGCGCAGTGGAGCCACCGCAACCGCGAGCGGCGCAGCGTGCGCGCCTTCAAGCAGGGCTTTTCACCCATCGTGATTTCGCTGCTGGTGGCCACCGGCTGGGTGCTGGCCACGGCCAGCGGCCCCTCCAGAGATCATTGGCCGCTGTGGCTGCTGACCGCCGTGGTCACGCTGGTGGTCTGGCGCACACGCTTGCACATGCTGTGGCTGCTGGGTGCAGGCGCCCTGCTGGGCGCCCTGGGCCTGGTCTGAGGCCGACGGACCCCGGCGCTGATCTCTGCGGGGCCCGAAACAAGCTAGCCGCGCCGCTGGCGCAGCGCCTCGTAGAGGCACACGCCGCTGGCCACCGAGACGTTGAGGCTTTCTACCGCGCCCTGCATAGGGATGCTGATCAGTTCATCGCAGGTCTTACGGGTGAGCTGGCGCATGCCCTCGCCCTCGGCACCCAGCACCAGGGCCACGGGGCCCTTGAAGTCCACGTCGTAAAGGGTGCGGGGCGCATCGTCGCTGGTGCCGATGCACCAGATGTTGCGCTCTTTGAGCTCGCCCAGGGTGCGGGCCAGGTTGGTGACCATGAAATACGGCACGGTCTCGGCCGCGCCACTGGCGACCTTGGCCACCGTGGCATTGATGCCGGCGGCATGGTCCTTGGGCGCAATCACGGCATGGGCGCCCGCCCCGTCGGCCACGCGCAGGCAGGCGCCAAGGTTGTGCGGATCGGTCACGCCGTCGAGTACCAGAAGCAAGGGGGGGATACCCCGGGCCTCGAGGTCTTCGAGCAACTCGTCCAGCGAATGGACCTGCGCGACCGCCTGCACGCGGGCCACCACGCCCTGGTGTCCGTGGCTGCCGCAGAGCTTGGCCAGGCGCAGGCCGTCAGACTCGATCAGACGCACGCCCGCCTCGCGGGCGCGGTCCATGAACTGGCGCATGCGGGCATCGCGCCGCGAGGCATCGAAAAACACTTCCAGCACGGATTGGGGCGCCGTCTTCAGACGCACGCCCACCGCATGGAAACCGAAAAGGACTTTGGGGGAGGAGGACACCGATGGATTATCGCCGGGGCATCCACTGGCCGGCTCAGGCGGCGATGCGGCCAGCCTCGATGACGATGCGCCGCTGGCAGCGGGCGGCCAACAGCGGGTCGTGGGTGACCAACACGAGCGTGGTGCCCAATTCCTGGTTGAGGTCCATCATGAGCTGCATCACCGTCTCGCCGGTGGCGAAGTCCAGGCTGCCTGTGGGCTCGTCAGCCAGCAGCACCGCCGGCTGGACCACGAAGGCGCGGGCCAGGGCCACGCGCTGCTGCTCGCCACCTGAGAGCACGCGTGGGTAGTGGCCCAGGCGCTGGCCCAGGCCCACGCGCTGCAGCATCTCGGTGGCCAGCGCGCGCGCGCCACGCATGCCGGCCAGCTCCAGCGGCAGCATGACGTTCTCCAGCGCGCTCATGTGGTTCATGAGCTGGAAGCTCTGGAATACAAAGCCCAGTTTCTGCGCACGCAGGGCAGCGCGGTCGTCTTCGTTCAAGGCAAAGAGGTCTTGGCCGGCCAGCCGCACCGTGCCCTCGGTGGGTGTGTCCAGGCCTGCGATGATGGACAGCAAGGTGCTCTTGCCCGAGCCCGAGGCGCCGACGATGGCCGCAGTCTCCCGGGGCGCGAGGGTGAAATCGATATCGCGCAAAATCGTCAGCGTGCCCGTGGAATCGCTCACGGTCTTGAACACATGCTCGACGGCAATAAGGGGAGACACCGCCCCGGCTGCCGTCGAGGCGACCAGGCCGACAGGAAGGGATTCAGAGGTGAGATTGTTCTTCAGCATCGAGGCAGCCCGTTCGGATGGCGTGGCGCCGGGGCAGAAACTCCCCCCAACGTGTTCGAGCCACTGTAACAAGCCCGCGGCAGGCCCACGCCTTGCCGGGGCAATCTCGCCCGCGCGTCGGCGCCTGGCACTGGCCATGGCAATGGTGCTGAGCACCTGCCTGGCCGCACCCGCCTGGGCACAGGGCGCGGGACAGCCTGGCCCGACCCTGCTGGTGCTGGGCGATTCACTGAGCGCCGAATACGGCCTCAAGCGCGGCAGCGGTTGGGTGGAGCTGCTGCGCCAGCGCCTGGCGCAGGACAAGCGGGCAGCCACCGTGGTCAATGCCAGCATCAGCGGCGACACCAGTTCCGGCGGACGCTCGCGCCTGCCGGCCTTGCTCAAGCAGCACCGACCCAGCGTGGTTCTCATTGAGTTGGGCGGCAACGATGCGCTGCGCGGTCTGCCGCTGGCCATGACCGAGGACAACCTGCGCGCCATGGCCCAGGCCAGCCGCGAAGCCGGCGCCCGCGTGCTCATCCTGGGCATGCAGATGCCGCCCAACTACGGCGCGCAGCACGGCCAGAAGTTCGCCGCCCTCTTCGCCCAGGTGGCGCGTGACACCCGCAGCGCCCTGGTGCCCTTTTTTCTCAAAGGGGTGGCCGATCTGCCCGATCCGACCCGCCTGTTCCAGGCCGACCGCATCCACCCCAACGAGGAGGCGCAGCAGAGGATGCTCGACAATGTCTGGCCTGAACTGAAGAAACTGCTGAAGTGAGCCTGCAATTCATCCCCGCCGACCAGGTGCTTGCGCAGCTGGACGCGTTCTCCAACGTCATCGACGCCCGCTCCCCTGGGGAATACGCCGAAGACCACCTGCCCGGCGCGCTGAACTGGCCCACGCTCGACGATGAAGAGCGCCGCCTGGTGGGCACCGAGTACAAGCAGGTCAGCGCCTTCGAGGCCAAGAAGCGCGGCGCGGCCATCGCCGCGCGCAACATCTCGGCCCACATCGAGCGCGAGGTGATGGACAAGCCCAAGGAGTGGGCCCCCCTGCTTTATTGCTGGCGCGGCGGCAAGCGAAGCGGCTCGCTGGGGCTCATCCTCGAGCAGATCGGCTTTCGCGTGAGCCTGGTCGAAGGCGGTTACAAGGCCTTTCGCACCGCGCTGGTGGCCGACATTCCCCAGCAGGTGCAGCGGCTGCGTTTTCAGGTGGTCTGCGGCACCACCGGCTCGGGCAAGACCCGTCTGCTGCACGCCCTGGCCCGCGAAGGCGCGCAGGTGCTCGACCTCGAAGGCCTGGCGCGCCACCGCAGCTCGGTGCTGGGCCTGCTGCCCGGCCAGCCGCAGCCCACGCAAAAAGCCTTCGACACGCTGGTGTGGAATGCCCTGCGCCAACTCGACCCGACCCGCGTGGTCTACATCGAGAGCGAAAGCAAAAAAGTGGGCAACGTGGTTGTGCCCGACAGCCTCATCCTCGCCATGCGCGCCAGCGCCTGCCTGCGCCTGGAATTGCCTACCGAGGAGCGGGTGAAGCTCTTGATGCAGGACTACGACTTTTTCGTCAAGGACGCGGCATTCTTCTGCGAACGGCTGGAAACGCTCACCCAGGTGCGCGGCAGCGAGGTGGTGCGCCACTGGCAGGACCTGGCCCGCAGCGGCCGCATGGCCGAGGTGGTGGAAGACCTGCTGCTGCGCCACTACGACCCCACCTACCTGCAGTCCATGCAGCGCAATTTCTCGCAGTACCCCGAGGCCCCGACCGTGACGGCGCGGGACCACAGCCACGAGGCCATGCAGGCGCTGGCCCGGACCCTGCTGCAGGGCGAGGTCTGAAGGCCCGAGGCCCGAGGCCCAGAGCCTCAAAGCACCTGAAGTGCTTGCAGGATGTCGGCCTTGAGGTCGTCCACCGATTCCAGACCCACCGAAAAGCGCACCAAGCCGCCGGCGTGGGGCCAGCCACTGGGCCGAATGGCGGGCATGTCGTAGGGGGCGCACAAGCTCATGGGGCCGGCCCAGCTGTAGCCCAGCCGGAAGAGCTGGAGCGCATCGCAGAAAGCGTCGATGCGCGCCTGCGGCACCTCGGGCCGGAAGATGGCGCTGAAGAGGCATGCCGCGGCCGTGCAGTCGCGCTGCCAGTGGGCATGCCCGGGGGAGCCGGGCAAGGCCGGGTGGCGCACAGCCTCGATGGCGGGCAGGCCCTGCATCCAGGCAGCCAGCTCGCGCGTAGCCGTATCCTGCGCGCTGTACCGCACGGCCATGGTGTTCAGGCCCCGCAGCACCAGTTCCACATCGTTGGCGCCCACGCCCAGCCCCAAGCGCATGTGGGTGAGCAACAGGCGCTGGTGCAGGGCCTCGTCCTGCGTGACCACCGAGCCCATGAGCACATCAGCGCCGCCCGAGGGGTACTTGGTGAGCGCCTGCACGGACATGTCCACACCCAGCGCAAAGGCCGAAAAAGCGATGCCTGCGCCCCAGGTGTTGTCCAACGCGGTGAGCAGCCCCTGTGGGTGGACAGCTGCATGCGCTTTGACCACCGCCACCAGGGCCGGTAGATCCGGAAATTCCAGCGTGATGGAGCCCGGCGCCTCCAGCCACACCAGGCGGCTGCGCGGGCCCAGGCGGCGCTGCAGATCGGCGGGATTCATGGGGTCGTAATAGACCGCTCGGATGCCCCAAGCCTTGAGCTCGCCTTCGGCAAAGGCCTTGTTCGGCCCGTAGGCGTTGTCGGGGATCAGCACCTCGTCACCCGAGGTCAGCAGGGCCATGGCCACCAGGGTCAGGGCCGCCAGGCCGCTGGGGGCCAGGACACAGTGCCGGCCGCCCTCCAAGGTGGCGATGCGCTCCTCCAGCACAAAGGTGGTGGGCGTGCCATGCAGGCCGTAGGTGTAGCCGCTCTTGTGACGCCAGTCACGGGCGCGCAGGGCCGCCACATTGGGAAAGAGCACCGTCGATGCCTTGTGCACGCCGGGCGGGACCGCCTCGAACCCGTCGGGCGGCTGGTAGGGGTGGTGGATCAGAGCAGTGGAAAGGTCGGCCATGGCTGCATCTTAATGAGGCCGGCGCAGACATGAAAAAGCCACCCAGGGCGCGGGTGGCTGGCAGATGAGCGGGATGCGCTCAGATCTTCCACTTCTCCAGCAGCTTGTCCGGGCCCAACGCGTCGTAGCTTTCAAAGGGCTGGTGAATCCAGGGATTGGTCGGCAGAAAGTCCACCTGGTAATCGGGCTTGAAGGCCGACACACCCTTGGTCCAGATGACCGCCGTGCGCAGCTCGGAGATGGGCTGGTAGTTGTTGCGCAGCTGCTCGACCACCACATTGAGGGTATGACCAGAATCAGCCAGGTCGTCGACCAGTAACACCCTGCCGGCGATCTCACCCTTGGGCGTGGTGATGTAGCGGGCAATGTCCAGGCTGCCCTGCACGGTGCCTGCCTCGGCCCGGTAGGAACTGGTGGACATGATGGCCAGGGGCTTGTCGAAGATGCGCGAGAGGATGTCGCCCGGGCGCATGCCGCCGCGTGCCAGGCATAAAATGGTGTCGAACTGCCAGCCCGACTGGTGGATGCGAATTGCCAACTTTTCGATCAA